>NZ_DVDW01000051.1:0-96002 GCF_015296045.1 Thermosynechococcus sp. M3746_W2019_013
GTTCTGTCATGCACCCCTCCTCATGCATTCTGCATAACATCGGAACCCGCTTCACTTGAAAGGCGGGCACAAAATTCAGGCTGCATTTCCTCAAGCTTCGCCAATTTGAGTGCTGCTCACCAGTCAAGGTAAGCTAACAAACAGAGGATCTTGCTTGGGGTAAAGGACATGGCTGTTGCTGCCGCTATCATTCTCTTGTTGTTGAGTGGCTGGGTCAATGACCATCCCTGGGGATGGCTACTGATTCTCAGTTTGGGGTTGGGCTATTGGTACTGGCGCCGATCGCCCGCTGCGCCAAACGTGGCTTCCCCTCAATCTCCCTTAGATCCCCAATTAATTGAAAAGCAACTGGCAGAGACTCAGAGCCTTTTGCAGGAACTTCCCCCAGAGGGCCAAGCCTCTCTCCAATCGACCCATCGCCAACTCCAGCAGCGGTTAGATAACCCAAGGGTTGAGGTGTGCGTCCTTGGGCAGTCGGCCTATGCTGTCAATGAGGTGTACCATGCCGTCGCCACACTACTTAATCGCTGTAGCCTTCAGCAGCAAACCCTGGCCACTGTTCCCCAAGCGGACTTAGTGCTTTTGACGGTAAGGGGTGCCCTCACCGCCAGTGAGTTTGAGATGCTGCGGGTGTTGCAAGCAGGACATTATCACGTGCTTGTGGTGTGGGACCCAGAAACGGTGCAGGAGCGCGATCGCGTGGCCCTGTGTCTAAAACAGCAATTGCGAGATCTCCAGATGCCGGAGGAGCAACTCGTTCCCTTTACAGCGCAGGCCCCTGAATCGTTGACCTCAAGACTCCTACAGTACCTCAGCCAGGAGCAAGCCAACCTTGTCCTAGCCGGTACCTATCGCCGTGCCCAACAACTCCATCAACAGGCACAAGCTGCCCTCAATCGCTATCGCCAAGAACGAGCCACCCCCATCATTGAGCGCTACCAATGGCTGGCGGCAGCGGCAACGGCGGTGAATCCCCTCCCCCTTTTGGATCTCGTTATGGCCGGCGGGCTCTTGGTGCGCCTCACCTGGGACTTAGGCCAAATCTACCAGCGCTCCTTCCGGTTGGCGGATGCTGAACCCCTGGCTAAGGAGCTATTGCGGCTCATGGTGCAATTGGGGGCTGTGGAACTGTCGACCCAGTCCCTAGGGCAGTGGCTCAAGGGCAATTCCCTCACCTATCTGGCGGGGAGTTGTTTGCAGGGGGCAACGGCAGCCTACGTGTTGCGCTTGAGTGGTCTGAGCTTGATTCATTACTTTGAGACTGCTCCCCAAGCGCCATCCCTACCCTTGGTGGCTCGCTTGCAGCAAAGTCTTCGGTGGGCACAGCAACAGGTGGGACGCTCTCCCTTGCAAACCCTAGGACACTCTCTTGGTTTGCCGTCGGCGTAGCCAGTGGCGCAGGAGTTGCCCCGCAAAAAGCACAACAAATGCGGGATTGTTCATCAGATAGCGCTGCCAGAGGCGGCGGGGTTCCTGCAGCAGGCGAAAGAGCCACTCTAAACCGATCGCCATCATCCAGCGCGGTGCTTGCGCCACAGTGCCACTGTGAAAGTTGAAGGCCGCTCCCACACCCACCAAGACAACGGGCAAAAAAGGGCTTTGGCGAGCCATCCACTCCTCCTGCTTTGGACAACCAAGGCTGATAAAGACCAAATTAGCCCGGCTATCAAGGATGCGCTGGCGATCGCTGGCCTCCTCCTCAGGGGTCAAGGAACGAAAGGGAGGGGCGTAGGCACCCGCCAACTGGAGATTAGGAAAGCGCTGCCGCAGATTCCGCTGTAGCCGCTCTAACACGAGGGGTTCACTACCGTAGAGGAAAATACGCCAGCCTGCCCTTTGAGCGCGATCGCACAGAGCCAGCATCAAATCAGGACCATAGACCCGCTCTGCTTGCGGAAAACCCAACAGCCGTAGGCCCCACACCAAAGGCATGCCGTCAGAAGTCACCAGTTGGGCACCATTGATCACCCGCTGGAAGGGCGATCGCCACACCCCCGTCATGACCACATGGACATTGGCAGCCACCACATAGCCCCCCTGGCCTTGACCAATCCATTCAGCCACGAGATCACAGGCTTGGCTGTAAGTAGTGACATCAATCCGTGTTCCTAAAATGTGTACTGACGGCACGTTGGAGCTACTCCGCATCTTTCACTTGATTCCAGCGTAGGGGAATGATGGCAGAATTAAAGTGAAGATCCGACAATGCAATGCAAATCTCATGTTGCGTCCTGCCGAATGAATCTAGACGAGTGCTATCGCATTCTGGAGCTGTCGCAGGGAGCGTCCTTAGCCCAAGTTAAATCCGCCTATCGCCGGCTAGCACGACGCTATCATCCCGATGTCAACCCCGGCGATCGCACGGCCCATGAGAAGTTTATTCTCCTCCAACAGGCCTATGAAAAACTAGTGCGGGTGCTGCCCGCCCGCCCTATCCCCGTCAAATCAGAACCGCAAACTCGCCCGCCCCAAACACCGCCACCTCTGTCTGCCTTTGACATTGAACTGAAACACGCCAGCTACCGCCAACTTCAGGAATTCCTCAAATATCGCTGCTATCAACGTGCCATCTCCCTTGTGGAAGGGTTGGCCAGGCGACTGCCCCAAGATGCAGAAGTACGGCAGTGGCAAGCCGTCACCTATCAGTGCTGGGCGCGGCAACTCATTCGCGATCGCCAACCCCAAGCGGCACGGGAATACTTGCACCGAGCCCTAAAAGCAGATCCGGATAACCGTAGCCTTTGGCAAGCAGTCGAAAAGGACTTTCGTACCCTTGATCGCCTCTACGGCAAAGCAATCTAAGTCCAATCCTCCTGTTTATTGCTGCCCACCTTGTAAACGCCGCCGCGAGCGTGGATGGCACGGGTACGCTTAAAGAGTTCTTCCTGCGTCAGTTGCCATTTTTCTAGCAGCTCCGCCATTAATTTCTTATTTGTCTCGGCCCCGGGGAAGCCATCGTAGCGAATCAGCAATCGCCCCAATTCCGCTAAGTTGTAATCACTGATGCCCTCTTGCCGCAGACGCTCGAGGACTAACCGATCTTGAGCTTCGCGAGGATGTTGTAGGTTCTGGGAGTTGATCATTGCAGCCTCCAAGTGACAAGTTCAATGTTTTAACAAATGTTTTAACAGCCAATTCTGCGATAGCGATTCCCTGGCTGCTGCTCTACGCAGCCCATCAGCTCTAGATGGATTAATTCTGCCATGACTACCCCCGTGTCCAAGGACACTCGGTGCACAATGTCATCGAAGGCAACACTATGGCTGCCTTGGCTCAGCTGTTGAATCGCCTCCAAAATCTGTTGCTGCGGGAGCGATAGCGCTGAGGAGGGTGTCGGATCAAGGGGGGGTGTATGCCCTAATAATTGTTCAAGGAGCGCTTCTTCTCCCAAAATAATGTGTGCCCCCTCATTCACTAAACTAAGGGCACCCTTGGCCCGGTGGTTATCCAGGTGCCCCGGCAGCACATAGACATCGCGACCATACTCGGCCGCATAGCGAGCAGTAATCAGAGCACCGGATTTGTAGGGGGCCTCTGCAATAATCACCGCCCGGCACAGGCCGGCAATGATGCGATTGCGGCGGGGAAATTGGGGGCGATCGGCACCCACGCCCCTAGGGTACTCGCTCAAGAATCCCCCGCGTTCATGAATCTGGTAGTAAAGGGAACCATTTTCCGGGGGGTAGATCATATCCACCCCCGTCGCCAAGACCGCCAGTGTGGCACCGCCAGCATCTAAGCAGCCACGATGTGCTGCCCCATCAATGCCTGCAGCCATTCCCGAAACAACAATCAAGCCAGCCCGCGCAAGCGCATACCCCAGCTTCTGCGCCCACCGTTGGGCATATTCTGAAGGATCACGGGTACCGACAATGGCAACGCTTGGTGTGGGTTGACTGAGAATTTCTAAAATACGGTTACCACCATAGTAAAGCAAGGGGGGTGGATCAGGAATGTCCCGCAACAGCGGTGGATAATGGGGGTCACTCAGCACCCAATGGTGGGGATTTAGCTGGCAATGGTGTGCGTAGAGGGTTAGGGGTTGGCACTGCTGCCGATACTGGGCGATCGCCCCTTGGAGTTTAGGACCAATCCCCTCTACTTGTCCAATAGCTGCTATGGGGGCTTCCCAAGCAGTTTTCAAATCCCCAAAGTGCTGCCAGAGTCGTTTGAGTAATATCGGACCCAGGCCAGGTACCTGTGACCAGCTATACCAGTAGGCAGCATCAGGGGGAACCAAGGGAGCTTAGTAGGCTTCCTGCAATTCGTAAAAGTCAGGGGTGATATAGTCTTTGCGCAACGGCCAACCTACCCAATCCTCGGGCATGAGGATGCGCTTCAAGTTTGGGTGCCCTTCATAGACAATGCCAAACATATCGTAGGACTCCCGCTCTTGCCAGTCGGCGGTTTTCCAAATCCAGTACACTGACGGCAGCCGCGGATCATGGCGGGGCAAAAAGACCTTAATGCACACTTCAGGGGGACGATCAGCGTTGTCTGTGAGCTTGACTAGATGGTAGGTGCTTACCAAATCTTGGCCGGGACCCGAGTCATAGGCGGCTTGGCAGCGCAAGTAGTTGAAGCCATCGGCATAGAGGGCTTGGCAGACCGCCAGCAGGCGATCGCGATCGACTTTAATCATTTCTACACCAGAGGCATCCCTACCGAGGGATTCCACACTTAGGTTTTGAGACTGTAGGAGACGGCCCACAGGGCCAGCTTCAACAATGGGGGCTTGGGGGGTGTCACTCATGTTCGCTGCTCCAACTTAAACGGCTATCGACTCACTCAGGACCATTCGAGGGCACGTTTGCGCCATGCATAAACCAGAGCCACGATCAGAATGGCAATGAAAATCAAGGCTTCAATGAAGGCCAGCAATCCCAACTGATGGAAGGCCACTGCCCAGGGATACAAAAAGACCGTCTCCACATCAAAAATAACAAAGACCAGGGCAAACATGTAGTAGCGCACATTAAACTGAATCCAGGCGCCACCAATGGGTTCCATCCCCGATTCGTAGGTGGTCAAGCGGATCAGCCGCCCCGATTTGGGACGCAATAGTGCAGAGGCAGCCAAGGCCAGTACCGGCACCAGACTACAGATAATCAAAAAGCCGAGAAAATATTCGTAACCACTGAGAACAAACACAGTTGCCGTGTCCCTCGATCTTGGAATCGCTACCATTTTGACACACTCCCCTAGCGATCGCTAGGCTAGGGATCAATAGAAAAAACTAAATTGCCCTATAGCGAATCATTAGCAATGTCCCAACCAACTGTCCTCTGTGCTGGCGAAGTTCTCTTTGATTGTTTAGAACTCCCCCCCGCTCCCCCCCAATGTTTTCTGGGGGGTGCCCCGGCTAATGTTGCCTGTGGTTTAGTGAAGTTGGGAGTGAGTGCGGCCTTTTTAGGAGCTGTGGGAGAGGATGCCTTGGGCCAGCGAGCCTGTGCCGAATTGGCCGCCTTGGGCGTCAATATCGAAGCGGTTGAGCGGGTAGCTGGGCTGCCGACGCGGCAAGTGCGGGTTCAATTGGTGGGGGGCGATCGCCGGTTTGTCGGGTTTGCGCCAGCGGGAACCTCTGTCTTTGCGGATATGCAGTTCTGCGGCCAGCAGGTCTCCCCATCCTTACTGACTGGGGCACGATTTTTTGTCACTGGGACGCTCGGACTCGCCAGTGAACCCACCGCCACGACCATTGACCATCTGGTGCAACGACTGCGGCAAAAAGGTGCCTTGGTTCTCATTGATGCCAATTGGCGACCGATCTTTTGGCCTGATCCAAGGGTTGCTCCTGAGCGCATTTGTCCTTTTCTGGCACAGGCGCATTTCCTAAAACTTGCCAAGGAGGAGGCGGAATTATTTTTCTCTGACAGCGATCCCCAAGTTGTTTACCGTGCACTTTGGGGGAGGGCGCCTGACCATGGGGTGGTCATTACTGACGGGGATCAAGCTATTCGCTACTTTTGGCACGAAAATCAAGGGGAATTAGAACCCCCCTCGATGTCAGTTGTGGATACCACTGGTGCCGGTGATGGCTTTGTTGCGGGTTGGATTGCCCAATTATGGCAGGGCACTCCAGAAACCTACCGTGATCCCGAATGGCAAGCGGCCTGTTTAGAATTTGCCACGGTGGTGGGGGCCCTAGTGACGACCAAACGGGGAGCGATCGCGGGTCAACCGACCCTTGCTGAGGTTACGCAATGGCTTCGGGATCATCCCCAGAGAAAAATACGAACACACTCAACGGCCTAGCAGTGGTTGATGGTCTGGCGGCGATCGCTGGCTCATTCCCACGGGCAGGGATGGCTGCCCCCAAGGGACAGGCCCGCCAAAATCCCCGCACTGGCACATTCAGTTTTTCGCAGGTACCACCGCGTCGCCCTTCGGAATAATAAAAGCGACAAAAGCGGCAAGTTGTGGGAGTGACAATTGGGCTATCCATCGCGGGGATCAACTCCGAAGTAAAATCTTTAGACTCTCTACCTTCCATCCTATGAAATTGTCCTCAGGGACTTTTTCAGCGATCACAGGGTCAAAGGGGCCTAGGAAGTGAGTTTTAGCGATCCCCAGTGGTCAAAACTGCTTTTAGATTCTTTTCATACTCCCGCAATACTCCGTAATAATACGGATATCAATCGTAGGAAAAATAAAAAAAAGTTGAGTCCGCAGACTCAACCCATGGAGATCACACTAATTTCTAACCAAGGGAAGAAATTAACGCACAGTAACTGGTGTCGGTTCCTTGGTGGGGATTAAGAATAACTTGATCATCTGCCACAGATTTGACAGATAAAGGGGAAGTTTTTTGAGGAAGCCCCCGTTTTGCTTGGCAATTTCTGTGAGCTTAGCGTTGTTTTCGACACACCGCTCTAACCGCTGATAAAATTCTGGATGATCGACATCGAGAATCACCGGGAAAACACGGCCTGCGGTTTCATTGGTTTTGGCAATGACCTCGCGATCGTACTCGCGGGCATCCAAGCCAATAGCAGCATAGAACTTCGACCGCTGCAAATCGTTGAGATACATTGTGGCAAAGACCGACAGCAGGAAGAAGCGGCACCACAGTTTTGGTGGTAGCCAGCAGACCATGAAGTAGCGTGCCCATTTCTGACCAGAGAGGGAGAGGGGGATTTCCTTAATCTTTTGCCAGAAGGTGCGTGGCCGATCCAGCATTTGCGGTTGGGAACGCATCACGGCATCAAAAAAGTCACCGTGGCGGTTTTCGTCTTGGCACCAGTTTTCAAAGAAGCGGAAGATGGGATAGATGCGATGTTCGGGGTGCTTCTCCAGATGGCGGTAAATCGTAATGTAGCGCCAGTAGCCAATCTTCTCAGAGAGGTAGGTAGCGTAGAAGATGAATTCCGGTTCAAAGTAGGTGTAGCTGCGGTGCTGGGTCAAAAAGCCCAAATCCAAGGACAGGTTAAAGTCAGCCATGGCTTTGTTGAGGAACCCAGCGTGGCGGGCTTCATCGCGAGACATAAGGGCAAAGCACTCCGCCAGTAGGGGGTTGCGATCCTTGAGCTTGCGGCTGAGTTCTTTGTAGAGGAGAAAGCCAGAAAATTCGGCTGTGCAGGAGCGCTCCAAAAATTCAATGAATAACTGGCGAGTTTCGCCATCAATGTGATCCCAAGACTGTTCAAATTCTTCGTCCCGCACAAAATGGTGGCGGTTGTAGTCGCAGCGGAATTCCTCAAGGATGGCCTCAAGTTCTGCTTTGTTTTCAGTAATATCCATGTTGGCCATCGCTTCAAAGTCGGTGGTGTAGAAGCGGGGCGTGAGGATGGTTTCTTTGGCAGGGGCTTTGATACCCGGCCGCAGTTCTTCAAACTGTGGTTTGGCGACGGTATTGACCATAAAAAGCTGCGTCTCGCTTTTGCTAACGGCACTCATAGAGCATGGTAGCGAAAATCACCGATGCGTTACAGGTCGTTACAGAACCGTTACATTCCCCACCAGCGGCTGAGTTGATTGCGCCAGCGATCGCCCCAAGAGGCCGACCATGTGGGTTGGCGATAGTTTTGAATTAACTGTTGCCCCAAGGGAGTGAGGCGGTAGCGATCGGTGAGGCCTTGGCCGTCTACTTCGCGGCGCAGTAAACCGACGCGGATCAACCAGTCCAATTCTGCTTCTGCTACGAGCGCGGGCAAAGGCGATCGCGTGAATCCGGATTTGAGACCCGCCGCTCCAGCAATTTCTAAAAGCGCTACACTCCGCTGCTGCATTGTTTGAAACAAGGGCGGCAAAAAGGGACTACAGCGCAGGGCGCGATCGGCCCGTGCCAAAACCTTCGGAGAATACGCGATCGCCACAGGGTATCTCCTTAACAGAAAACCTCAATAGCCGCTATCAATGAAGGTTGCTCGCTCATGCACTGATGATGTATTGGCAGGGGGTGTCCGAGGTGATTGAGCCGCTGGAGAAGTTGATGGCGAGGAGGCGGCTTCTGCCTCCTGACGACGGCGATCAGGCAAAATCACCCGCTCCATGATGAACTCAATTGTGCCCCTGCGTACCCATCCCCGTGCCACCAAAATATCGCCAAGTCTTGCCCCTGTGGCTCGCTGATCTGCTAAGGCGACTTCAATTTGCGCCGGTGTCACCAATTCTGCCTCGACGAGATAGTTCCCCAAGCGCTTCGTGTAGCTGTCATCATGGGGACGCTGGGCAGCGGCGGGCTTTTTCGGATGTGCCTCAGTCTCTGCTGTCACGCCCGGCAGGCTCTCAAAATCACGCCGATCTCCCGCTAGGGCAACCAAACACTCCTTGATTTTCATGAGAATTTCCGCCGCCCGGCGGGGTTGATTTTGCTGGGCCGCCTGCTCCAAGAGTCGAGCTTCTGCCTCAATCAGCGTTTGTCGTGATGCCACTGCTGCGACTTGTAAAATGCGTGCCTGCTGCTGAAGCACAGCCATATTCCCTTCAAAAAGCGCTTTTTTACACTGTTTGAGAACAAGAGCTCCCTGCTTCAGTAGGACTTTGTGGGTAGGAGTAGTCATAGACAGCAACAGTGGGGATGAAGATTTTTGTAAAAAATCTTAAATTTTGACAAATGTCTTTGGTATTGTTTAGGTAAGGGGGAACAGTGCCGAACCCAACTTAATTATTTATACTATAGCCCTTTGTATTGAACCCATGCTGCTGCAACTACATCAAACAACGACATCAAAGTAAAGGTTCTGTAAAGGTTCTGTAAAGATGAGGTAACACAGCCCTCTTCGACAACACAGGGGATGTCAAGGAGCTTTGAGCCTCTCTGAGGGTGGCTTTCAGAGTGTTGAGCATGTTGCATCCTTGTGAAAAGGACTTTCATTGTCGCGATTGCTGCCGTAGGACGGTGTTGAAGAGTTCTTTCACCTGTTCCCAGGCATCCCGCGCTGCTGCTGCATCGTAGCTCTCCCGTTGATCGCAGAAAAAGCCATGATCCGCAGGATAGATGAAGATGTGGTGGCGAATGCCATGGTGGCGCAGCGCTGTTTCAATTTGTTTCACCTGCTCCATGGGAATACTTTGGTCGCGATCGCCAAAGAAGGCATAGAGCGTACCGCGAATTTTGGGTGTAATTTCAATCGTGGGTAGGCCACCGCCGGGGGTCATGGTTGTAATCCCAGCACCGTAGAATGAGGCCGTGGCTTTAATGTCCGGCAACTGGGCCACCAGATAGGCCACATGCCCCCCAAAGCAAAAGCCAATCGTACCAATGGCATCTCTATCCACCTTTTCGAGGCCACGCAGATAGGCAATGGTGGCTTGGGTGTCACTGAGGAGTTCCTCGGCTTTGGTTTGGTTTTTGTACTGTCGCCCCAAATCAATATCAGCCGCAGTGTAGCCCGTTTCAAAGCCGGGGGCAAAGCGTTGGTAAAGGGCGGGGGCGATCGCCACATAGCCTTCGCGGGCAATGCGTTCGGTCACATCGCGGATATGGGCATTGACGCCAAAAATTTCCTGAAAGACAATCACTGCTGGATAGCGGCCGGCAGCCACTGGCTCTGCTAAGTAGGCATCAATCAGCAGCTCGCCATTGACGACCTTGACCCAACGACTAGTCATCTCCACCATCGTGAACCTCCTAGGTAGAAATGTCGAGGTCAGGAAAGGTGCGCTTGAAGTCGCTCATCAATTCATCCAGTTCCGCGAGGGCGGATTCAATGTCAATCCTGAGGGTGCCATTACCGGGGAGTTCCAAAAGCTTTTTAAGGCTCTCTCGCTTCGCTAAAACAATGGCCAGACGTTCTTGTAGTGTGGATAATTCCATGGTTGACCTCGCTGCAAGGCTCACTTTTACTGTAGCGCTCCTTTGGACGGATTCTGCCCTTGAAGGGGTGTGGGGGGCGCCAGTTCCACATTAATTTCATTTACAGGGCGCGGCCGCAGTTCCAAAGATTGAGAGCGCGGCAGCAGGTCAAAGACTTCCCGCAAGGTGTCATCGAGGGTTTCAAAGGGCACGGTACCGATAAATTCCTGCCGCAATTGCCCTTGACGATCAAAAATCAGGGTTTGCGGCACCCGGCCTTTGTAGTAGTAGCCCGCTTCATTGGGGGAGAACTGCGCCCCAAAGGGCAAGGCATCCACATCAATGGCGATAAAATCCGTGGCGCGACCATAGTAGCCTTGCAACTGGGAAATGGTGGAGGCAAACTGCTTGCAGTCGCGGCTATCGTTGACATAAAACAGCAGCAACGTGGCGCGATCGCTCTGGCGCGATTTCTCGAGGGTCACTTTGGGGGGCACCAAGGAGCCATTGCCAGCATAAAGAGCAAAGATATTCCCATCGTAGCGATCGTCTTGTAACCCCGCCCAACTCGGTGCGGTCCACAGTCCCCACAACAGTAGGACAAGTCCTAACCAACCCCAGACCTGTTTCATTTTCTGCTCCATCAAATCCCGTTCTGTAAAGACACTATACCGTCACGCTATCCCCCTCCGGTGCATTGTAGAACCGATGCCGCGCCTTCTAAGGTAGGAAAGGGGTCTTTACGGCTTTTGCCACTGGCTACAGAGGTGCTCTTTCTGGGGCTTTTTCGGGGTGAGCAAACAAATGAATTTGTACCAACGTTTAGGGACGGTCATCATTTTAAGTACAGCACTACTGGCAAGTTGTGCCCCAGCCTCACAAAAGGGGACTTTGCAGCTCTATGCCAATGGCGAAGAACGCTTGCAAACGGGATGGACAACCAAAGATGGCTGGCAGCTTCAGTTTGACCATGTGTATTTAACCTTAGGAAGGGTGACTGCCTATCAAACTAATCCCCCCTTCGATCCTGAGGGGGGCGATCGCCCCAAAAGTGAAGTCACGGTTGTCTTTAGCGATCCAGTGACGGTGGATTTGGTGGGGGATGAGCGTCCCCTGGGGGGCAGTGCTGTGGCGGCAGTGGGTCACTTCAATGCCCTGCAGTGGCAGACTGTTCCACCCAGCTTACAACTGGTGGGCACAGCACAACGAGGCGGTGTCAGGGTGCCCTTTAACATTAGGTTGGATCAGCCCTTGGCATTTGTTTGTGGCGACTACATTGGCGATCAGCGCAAGGGGATTGTGGCAGCCAATAGCACTGCTGATGTAGAGATCACACTGCACTTTGATCATCTTTTTGGGGATGGGGCTGAACCACCAAGCACAGAGATCAATCGAGATGCGGTGGGTTTTGACCCCTTTGCCGCGATCGCTACCCCTGAGGGAGTCAGGGTTGATTGGGCAGGATTACAGCAAAGACTCAGCCCCCAAGAGGTGGAAACACTGCGCAAAGCCCTCGGGAGTCTGGGGCATGTGGGTGAAGGTCACTGTCGGGAGGTTTCCTTATGAAGACCATTTTAGTGAGCGGTGCCATCCTCGGATTTGTGGTTCCCAAAGCCCTTGCCCATGGGGTGGATTTGCACTACGAACCCCAACAGGTCATTCGCATTACAGCGAGGTACGACAGTGGTCAACCGCTGGCAGATGCTAGGGTGCAAGTCTTTGCCCCCGATCGCCCCCAAACAGCCGTTATCAGTGGTACCACCAATGCCCAAGGGGAATTTCAGTTTGTCCCGGATCGCCCCGGTCAGTGGCAGGTACAGGTACGCCAAGCCGGTCATGGGGGATTGCTGACCATTGCGGTCGCGCCGCAGGGGCAAACAACAACGGCAGCAGCGATCGCGGTTGCTCCAAAGGTGCCAGCAACCGTTTCCCTGAGTCAATACACCCCTGCGCAAATCACCGTCATGGTCTTGGCGGTGCTGTGGGGTGCCATTGGCACTGCTTGCTTTGCGTGGTCACGACGGCGAGTACAGGTGGAGTAATGCACATCCCCGATGGTTTAGTTCCGCCTCTGTGGTGCGGATTGGGCTACGCCGTTAGTGGAGGCCTTCTCTGGGGGGCTTGCCGCCGTTTGCAGCGGGCGACGGTGGACACGCTGGCGATCGTCCCCCGCTTGGCCCTGTTGACAGCCGCTTTTTTCACGGCTTCCGCTGTCTATATTCCAGTGCCCCCCGCCAGTGTCCATCCCCTATTCCTTGGCAGCTTGGGGGTGCTTTTGGGGGAAGGGGCAATGATTGCTGTGGTGGTGGGGTTATTTCTACAGGCAGTCATGTTTGGCCATGGTGGCCTGACCACCCTTGGCCTCAATGCTCTGATCATGGGGATACCAGCACTGCTGGCGGCGGCTGTTTTTCGGGGGGTGTGGCATCGCTGTCCACCCAGGGGGCGATCGCTCCTGGGGTTTCTTTTGGGCAGCGGGGCAGTGTTGTTGGCGGTTTTCCTCTTTAGCGCAGTGGTTGTCCTTAGCTTGCCAGCAACCTTGGATCAACAGCGGGAATGGTTAGCCATTACTGCAATCGTGATTGCCCATCTGCCCCTTGCTATCTTGGAGGGAGTGGTTACGGCTTCACTGCTGGTCTTTTTGGCCAAAGTCAAGCCCGAATTCCTGTCCCAAGGCCTGTCCTTTTCCCGTGAAAATTCTCCTTACCCTACTGCCAACCCTCGCTGAACTGTACGGATTAGTCTTTCTATGCATGGGGATTGGTTATGGCAGTAGCCGCTTTTTGCCACCAAAGACAGGGGCTTGGCTGGCGCAAGGGCTATTCTGGGTGGGGACGCCCCTAACGGCATTGAGTTTTATTCTCACAACCAAAATTGCGGGTCACAGCACATTCGCTCCCCTGTTGGCGTGGCTAGGGATGGGAATCGGCGGCGGTTTGGCGTGGCTGTGGTTGCAGCAATATCCTGCTCACACTCGGCAGGAGCAGGGCAGTTTTCTCTTGGCGACCATGGTGGGCAACACGGGTTTTATTGGCTTTCCGATGACTTGGCGACTGTTGGGGCCGCATCACTTTAGCTGGGCGTTGTTTTTTGATCTGATGGGAACACTCCTCATTTCCTATAGTGCTGGCATTGGCGTGGCGGCCAGTTTTGGCGATCGCGCAATTTCCATCCCAAAACTGCTGTGGCACATTGGCCGTAATCCAACCCTCTGGTGTGTCGGCGTCGGACTGCTGCTACGACAACATCGCCTACCGGCGATCGCCCAGCAGGGACTGTTGACCTTGGCATGGTTCATGGTGATTGCTGGACTCATCTATATGGGCATCTGCCTTGGGGAAGCCCCCCTCAAGCTCCAATGGCAGCGAATTATTCCCTGTCTGAGCATCAAGATGCTGTTGGTGCCGCTGCTGCTGGGGATAGGGTTAACCTTGATGGGGGTTACGGGTCCGCCCCGCCTAGGAATAGTACTCCAAGCAGGGATGCCCCCTGCCTTTATGACGCTGGTCTTAGCCGATGTTTATCACTTAGATCGCGCCTTTGCCGCTAGCTTAATTTTGACCAGTCTCTTTGTCTTAATTCTTTTATTGCCCCTGTGGCTCGTGCTCTTTGCCGGCTAGGGGCATTTTGCTTAATCGTCTGGGGTCAAGCGCAACAGCAGGTAGCCTGCACCTAAACCCACCAGAACCAGCGTAAACGTAATTACCGCAGTATTGAAAATCTCTTCTGCCATAGAGCGGCCTCAGCTAACAAGAACTGATTCTAACATTTCCCGTGAAATTCCCCCTCCGGGTACTTTAGCGAATTGGGTGCCTTTGTTTACCATGGCTGCAAAACAGGTTCGCGCAGCAATTCATAGGTACCGCGATTGACGGTCAAAAACATCCCCCGGGGTGTTTTGGTCAATAGATACGTGTACTCGCCATTAACTGCTTCAAAATAGTCCCCTTGAGGACTCCAATCCCGCAGGGGCAGACGAATCGATAGGCGCGCATCCTGCTTGTGTCGTGCCATATAGTAGGCGGGGCGATCGCCCCCACAGATATTCACCCAATAGCTGCGGGTCTGCGTGGCTACAAACGTCCTCTCGTAGGAGCGACAGGCAAGGGGACGTGCCAGGGCAGTCAAAGGGGTCAGGCTCAACAGGGTCACAGCCACAATTGTCTGCCCAAGGTATTTCATGAGTAGGCTTCCCCATGGGTTTCTCACTCCAGTCTAGCCAAGGAGGCGAGAAAGCGTTTCTGCCCTCGGTAAGATAGGAATGATGACTAGTGTTTACCCAAAAGGATTCAATGACGCTCGCGATCGCCCCCTTTCCCATCACTGCCATCGTTGGTCAAGAGGCTATTAAGCTAGCATTGCTGTTGGCCGCCGTTGATCCCGGTTTGGGAGGAGTGATCATTGCGGGGCGGCGCGGTACTGCCAAATCCGTGCTGGCGCGGGGAATTCATGCCCTATTGCCCCCCATTGAAGTCATTGATCAGGGGGAAATTCCCGTACCGATCATTGCCAACCCCGACCCGGAACGCCCTCAAGAGTGGGATAGCCGCTTGCAGGCTTGGCGGCAAAGCCATCCCCATGTGGAGTTGAAAACCAAAGTTATTCCAGCCCCCTTTGTGCAAATTCCCCTAGGGGTAACGGAGGATCGCCTCTTGGGGGCCGTGGATGTGAGTCAATCGGTGCAGCGGGGGGAAGCGGTCTTTCAGCCCGGCCTACTGGCAGCGGCCCATCGGGGAGTGCTCTATGTGGATGAAATTAATCTACTGGATGAGCAATTGGCCAACGTGCTGATGGCGGTCCTCAGTGCTGGGCGCAACCAAATCGAACGGGAGGGGATTAGTCTAGATCATCCCTGTCGTCCCCTTTTAATTGCCACGTTTAACCCCGAAGAAGGGGAGGTGCCGCCCCATCTGCTGGATCGGTTTGCGATCGCTCTGTCAGCGGATCAGGTGCTGGGCTTGGATGAGCGGGTTGCAGCGGTGGATCATGCCACCCAATTTGCTGATTCCCCCCAAGCCTTTTTGCAGCAATACGAGACTGAGCTAGAAGATCTGCGCACCCAAATTATTCTGGCGCGGGAATGGCTCAAGGAGGTGAAAATTCAACGACAGCAAATTGCCTATCTCGTCACCGAAGCCCTCCGAGGCGGTGTGCAGGGTCATCGGGCAGAACTCTTTGCGGTGCGGGTGGCCAAAGCCCACGCTGCCCTTAATGGTCGCAGTGAAGTGAATGCCGAGGACCTACGCCGCGCTGTGGAATTGGTAATTGTGCCGCGAGCCACTCAAGTGGAACCGCCGCCGGAGCAGCCACCGCCACCCCCCCCAGAAAATCAGCAGTCTGACCCCGAAGCAGAACCCGAGGAGTCAGAGACGCCACCGGAAGAGCAGCAGGAGACTCCAGCCATTCCTGAAGAATTTGTCTTTGAAGCCGATGGCACGGTCTTGGATGAGTCAGTGCTCTACTTTGCCCAATTGACCCAACGTCAAGGGAAATCGGGGAGTCGCAGCCTCATTTACTCCCAAGATCGCGGTCGCTATATCCGCCCCATTTTGCCCCGTGGTCGAGGGGGTCGAATTGCCGTGGATGCCACCCTGCGCAGCGCGGCTCCCTACCAAAAATCCCGTCGCCTACGTCAACCCCAACGCCGTGTCATTGTTGAAAACAGTGATCTGCGGATCAAACGCCTAGTGCGCAAAGCAGGTGCCTTGATTATCTTTGTTGTGGATGCCTCTGGGTCGATGGCGCTGAACCGCATGAACTCCGCCAAAGGAGCCGTCCTCCGCCTTTTGACCCAAGCCTATCAAAATCGTGATATGGTGGCTCTCATTCCCTTTCGCGGTGAACAGGCAGAGGTGCTCCTACCCCCCACTCGCTCCATTGAAGCAGCGCGGCGCCGCCTGGAAACGCTGCCCTGTGGGGGTGGCTCTCCCCTTGCCCATGGCCTAACCCAAGCGGTACGGGTGGGCTTGAATGCCCGGCAAAGCGGTGAAATTGGTCAAGTGATGATTGTGGCTATCACCGATGGTCGGGGGAATGTCCCCTTGAGTCGTTCCCTTGGGGAAACCATACCGCCGCAGACCAAGCCGGATGTCAAAGCCGAGGTACTGGAAATTGCCGCCAAGATTCAAGCCCTGGGTCTAAAGCTCTTGGTAATTGATACTGAGAATAAGTTTGTCTCCACAGGGATGGGCAAGGAATTGGCACGGCAAGCGGGGGGTAAGTATTACCATCTACCTAAGGCCACCGATCAGGCGATCGCCCAAGTAACCCAGAACGCCCTGCAATTTTAGCTACGCATCAAAAACTCTCCCCCCAGTTAGAGAGGAGAGAAAATAGGAAAATAGGAAAGTATGAGGGCAGGTAGCCTACATCATGCCGCCCATGCCCCCCATACCGCCATTAGCGGGGGCTGCGGGTTTAGGTTCCGGTTTTTCGACCACCAGGGCTTCTGTGGTCAGTACCATGCCAGCGATCGAACCTGCATTTTGCAGGGCAGAGCGTACCACTTTGGCCGGGTCAATAATACCTGCACTGACCAGATCTTCATAGGTGCCGGTTGCGGCATTAAAGCCATAGTTAAAGTCACCAGCACGGACATTTTCGACGACAACGGCTCCTTCGGCACCAGCATTGTCAGCAATTTGAGCCACTGGCGCCGCCAAGGCACTGGCGACGATGCGCGCACCCGTTTGTTCCTCAGGACTAAGGCGAGGCAGCAGTGCGTCAATGCGACTGGCCAAGTGGAGCAACGTCACGCCACCGCCAGGGACAATCCCTTCAGCCACTGCTGCTTTTGTGGCATTGAGGGCATCTTCCAAGCGGAGTTTGCGATCCTTCAATTCTGTTTCGGTGGCGGCACCTACTTTGATCACAGCCACACCGCCCACGAGCTTGGCAATCCGCTCCTGTAGCTTTTCTTTGTCGTATTCGGAGTCGGTCTCAGCTAACTGCTTCTTGAGCTGTTCGACCCGCTTT
Source organism: Thermosynechococcus sp. M3746_W2019_013 (assembly GCF_015296045.1). Lineage (NCBI taxonomy): Bacteria > Bacillati > Cyanobacteriota > Cyanophyceae > Acaryochloridales > Thermosynechococcaceae > Thermosynechococcus > Thermosynechococcus sp. M3746_W2019_013. Next base: position 17,213 of record NZ_DVDW01000051.1, read on the forward strand.
TGAATATCGGCTTTATTGCCCTTCTCCGACACAAGGGTTGTCGTGTCTTTGGTGACGGTGACAGAAGAGGCTTCCCCCAGCATTGTGAGTTCCACATCCTCTAGGGTCAGACCAACTTCTTCAGAAATGACTTGACCACCCGTGAGAATGGCAATGTCTTCGAGCATGGCTTTACGGCGTTCGCCAAAGGCTGGAGCCTTAACAGCGACCACATTGAGGACGCCCCGCAGTTTATTGACCACCAGTGTGGCCAGGGCTTCTCCTTCCACGTCTTCGGCAATAATCACGAGGGGACGACCACTGCGAGCCACCCTTTCTAGGGTGGGAATTAGGTCTTGGATGCTCGTAATTTTTTTGTCCGTCAGGAGCAGATAAGCATTGTTGAGTTGGACAATCATCCGCTCTGGATCGGTGACAAAGTAGGGGGAGATGTAGCCGCGATCAAACTGCATCCCCTCAACAATTTCCATTTCTGTATTCAGGGATTTCGATTCTTCAATGGTGATCACGCCATCTTTGCCCACCTTGGCCATGGCTTCACTAATCATTGCCCCCACTTCGGGGTCGTTGCCGGCAGAAACGGTTGCCACTTGGGCAATCATTTCCCCCTCAACAGGTTTGGCTACTTCGGCAATGCCATCCACAATTGTTTTGATGGCTTTTTCCATGCCCCGCTTAAGAGCAATGGGGTTGGCACCGGCAGCCACGTTTTTGAGACCTTCCCGGATCAGGGCTTGGGCAAGGACGGTTGCGGTGGTTGTGCCATCCCCAACCACATCATTGGTTTTGGCGGCTACTTCCCGCATGAGTTGAGCACCAGTATTTTCGTAGGCATCTTCCAGTTCGATTTCTTTGGCGATCGTCACGCCATCGTTGACAATTTGCGGTGCACCATACTTTTTCTCGAGCACCACATTGCGCCCTTTGGGGCCAAGGGTAATTTTCACGGCATCGGCAAGGGCATTAATTCCGCGTTCGAGCGATCGCCGGGACTCTTCATGAAATGCAACTAACTTTGCCATCGGTGGCTATCCTTTAATAACTTGGAGATCAGAATTGAGGAACTGCAAACTTCGCAGACTGCAAGCCAATGTTCACGATACTCTGCAGCAGTGTCTCAGGGCAATACGAAAAGATGTGGGGGATTCCGCACTTGCTCGCCTATACCGGCCACACATCAACAAGCTTCTTGGCCATGGCTGACCGTCGGCGGGTGAATCGCGATCGCCAGCTCAATGGACTGCCGCCCCTTGTTGCCGATCAGGTACTTGCAGAGGCAGCACAACAGCCGAAGATATGCTCAAATGCCAATACTTTAGCCATACCAATTTTGAGGGACAATCGCCAATGGATGGCTTTATCGCCCTAGGGGGTCGCGGTGGCGGCGGTGAAAATATCATGCAGCAGAAGGGCACCCCCGGATTGGTGCTCCACTATCAGCTAATTGAGCGCTGCCACAAAGGTTGGATGGATAGTGAAGGGCACCGCCAAAATATCCTTCGGCCTGAATTTACCCGTTTTGGTTTTGGCATTGCTTTGAATTCCGTAGGGGACAAGGTCTATGCTGTACAAATGTTTGCGCTGCCACCCCAGTAAGGGGAGCAAAACTTAGTCAACAGATCGAAGAATGTCAATGTCATCAAAGCTAGTCACATGCGCCATGTTCACTGAAGAAATGTACGTTGTCCTTGAATCCACTACCAGCGATGAGACCTTTCTCACCCCCATGGAGCTACAGGCCAAGCTGATTGAGTACTTGACAGAAACAGAGGTTTCCCTCGCACCAGATCTCCTGGCCTTGCCTGATGTGGAAAGTCGTGCCCAGTACCTCATGACAACGGCTTGTGAACTGCCATTGGCCAATGGTGGCTACCTCCAGTGGTACGCCGTGCGTTTAGAAAAATAATTGTTACACAGGGTTACGAAACTCCTGCTCGGAAAATTCCGTTCTAATATAGATAAGGCTCTTAGCTCAATAATCAGACGATTATTGATTCTTTCTTGGTGTCCAACTCCTCAGGAATATCAGGGTAGCAAGACTGTGGCCGATCGCCGTCGTCAACCAAAGAAAAAACAACAAATGACCTATAGTTGGCCGTTGGCAGGCACCTATCAGGCCCTCAGCTCTGCATCGGTGGATTTGATCTGGCGCAAAGTGGTGAATTTGGCTGATGTGTCGTGGCATCCCTTGATTTTGCGCACGAATGTGCCCTACGGACTTGTACCTAAGCCGGGGTTTATTTTCCAAGCAATGACCCGTTGGATTCCTTGGCCGATTCAGATTTTTGTCGAACGGGTATCACCAGGGAAACTGTTGAGTATTCGCATTTTGGTTTTGCCGGGAGTAGAGGAACGGGTGACCTATCGTTTAGAATCGACGGTCTGTGGCAGTCAGATTTCCTGCTCAGTGATGCTGCGGGGCTGGCTGGCTCCCCTGATTTGGTCCCTGATTCGCGACTATGCGGCAGTGTTGGCCGCCCGTTTGGCGATCGCCGCTGAGAAGGAGCCCCCCTCTGCCAAGCCCCCCATTGATCCCTGTTTAGATTTTTAGACTGACAAGAGAGAAGACTATGCTCAGCGATAGCGATCGCGTTCGTGTTCTCAGTGAAGCCCTTCCCTATCTCCAAGCCTTTGCTGGGCGCACCTTTGTCGTCAAATACGGCGGCGCCGCCATGAAGGAAGAGCAGCTCAAAGATTCCGTGATTCGCGATATTGTCTTTCTCTCCTATGTGGGGATTCGCCCTGTGGTGGTTCATGGGGGTGGCCCAGAGATCAATACTTGGCTCGCCAAGCTCAACATTGAACCGCAATTCAAAAATGGGCTGCGCGTCACCGATGCCGCGACGATGGATGTGGTGGAGATGGTCTTGGTGGGCCGCGTCAACAAAGAAATTGTGACCCTGATCAATCAGGCGGGCGGGCAAGCGGTGGGGCTGTGTGGGAAAGATGGCAACCTGATTCGTGCCCGTGCCAAAGGGGAAGATAGCATTGGCTTTGTGGGTGAAGTGCAGGGGGTGGATACCCGTGTGATTACAGCACTGGTGGAGAAAGGGTATATTCCTGTCATTTCCAGTGTGGCTGCCGATGATACTGGGCAAGCCTACAACATCAATGCCGATACGGTTGCTGGCGAGATTGCAGCGGCCTTGGGGGCTGAGAAGCTGATTTTACTGACGGACACCGCCGGCATTTTACGGGATTATCGCGACCCCAGTACCCTTATTTATCGCCTTGACATTGCTGAAGCGCGGCAACTGATTAAAGAGGGGGTTGTCTCGGGGGGGATGATTCCCAAAGTCACCTGTTGCGTGCGATCGCTCGCTCAAGGCGTGAAAGCAGCACACATTATTGATGGCCGAGTGCCCCACGCCCTGTTGCTGGAGATTTTTACCGATTCAGGGATTGGCTCGATGCTAGTGGGGTCCAATGCAGCCTATGATAGCGCCTTTAGTGGTTGAAACTTTTTGCATGAAAAAGGGCGTCCTCAGGTATAACAAGGATGTTTTAGTGTAAGCGTCTATTTTATGAAACTATTCTCTTTGATTTTAATGAGTAGCGGCTTAGCCACTAGCCTGACACTGCTAGCACGCGCCATTCCCCAACCCTACCCCCAAGTGGCTGTGAATAGTTTTATGGATACCTGCATTGAGCGTGGCCGGCGATCGGCGCCCATTTTAGCTCGCTCGGTGATGAGTAACATTTGTCAGTGCTCCATCAACTATATTCAGGAGCGGTTGAGCTACGCCGATTTTCAAGCCCTTGATCCCAATGGTGGCCAACCCCAGTCCCGTCGCCAGCGGCAGGCGCAGCGTGTCTTAGATGAGAGTGTAAACTATTGTGTGCGGCGGCAATTTGGCGGCTAGGAACTTTTTGACAGGAAGTAACGTTCTTCAAATTAGCTTGAGCTGGCGATCGCCCACAGCCAAGGCCAGTCTTTGTGCTAGATTGGGCGTAGGCTAAAGGGTTGAAAATTTAGGACGAATCATATGGGAATCACACACCGCACGCTCGTTGTCAGTACGACAGTGGTCATGACGGCATTGGTTGCGGTCACGGGTGCGGGTCTTCACTGGTCCCGTAGCCTAGCGGGTTTTCGCCAAAGTCCGAAGGAACTGGTGGATGAAGTGTGGCAGGTCATTGACCGTGAATACGTTGATGCCACCTTCAATGGCAATGATTGGCGTGCGGTGCGGCGGGAATTTCTCTCCCGCAACTATACCAAACCCGAAGAGGCCTACAAAGCGGCGCGGGAAATGCTAGAAAAGCTCAATGATCCCTATACCCGTTTTATGGATCCCGAGCAATTTCGATCCATGCAAATTGAAACCTCTGGTGAACTCACGGGGGTAGGTATCACAATTACCCAGGACGAAAAGACAAAAGAGATCACGGTGGTTTCTCCCATTGAAGGGAGTCCAGCCGCTGAGATGGGCTTAATGGCTAAGGATGTGATCCTAAAAATTGACGGCAAATCCACTAAGGGCATGGATCTCAACCAAGCAGTTGGCATGATCCGTGGACCTGTGAATACAAAAGTGCGCCTGACGATCCGGCGGGGCGATCAAATCTTGAACTATGAGATTACCCGTGCCCGTATTGAAATTCATCCTGTGCGCTACAGCCTGCGCCAAACTCCCCAAGGACGGGTGGGCTATATTCGCCTGGTTACCTTTAGCTCTAATGCAGCAGCGGAAATGCGCACAGCTATCCGTGAGTTAGAAAAGCAAGGTGTTGAAGGCTATGTTCTAGATTTACGCTCCAATCCGGGCGGCCTCCTCTTTGCCAGTGCTGAAATTGCCCGCATGTTTCTAAAGCAGGGGGATATTGTCTCTACGGTCAATCGCCAAGGGGAAGCAGAACGCTTACGCGCTGGTCGCGGCTTCCTCACCAATAAGCCCCTGGTGGTACTCATTGATGGCGGGTCTGCCAGTGCCAGCGAAATCCTCGCGGGTGCCCTACAGGACAATGGCCGTGCTGTATTGGTGGGAACGCGCACCTTTGGTAAGGGCTTGGTGCAGTCGGTCCAGCCGGTGGGAGAAGGGGCAGGGATTGCGGTGACGATCGCCAAATACTTTACCCCCAGTGGCCGTGATATTAACAAGAAGGGCATTGAACCCGATGTTGAAGTCACGCTCACGGAGCAGCAGCGGCAGCAACTCACGCGCGATGACATTGCCACTGATCGCGATCCCCAATTTATGCGGGCGCTAGCGGTTCTCAATGAACGCATCCTAGCGGAGCGGCGCAATACTCAATCGGCACTCCCTGCTCAGCCCGCCCATCCTTAGAGTTCGGTGATGACTGTGGCCGACCGTCGCCGACAAGCCCAGCGGGTATTGTTCTTGGCGCTAGGGGTAAATGTCGCCCTGACCGTCATCAAGGCTGTTGTTGGGGTTCTCAGTCAGTCCTTGAGTTTACAAGCCGATGCTCTACACAGTCTGACCGATGCCGGTAGCAGTATCTTGGGCTTAGTGGCTATGCAGTGGGCGAATCCCCACCCTGATCGCGATCATCCCTACGGTCACCAAAAGTTTGAAGCCCTCGGTGCAGTGGGGATTGCTGCCTTTTTGGGCATGGTCTGCTTTGAGATTTTACAAAGTGCCGTTGAACGCCTTTTACATCAAACCCATACTGTAACAATTACAGGGGCAGAACTCTGGATTGTGATCTTGGTTCTCGGCATCAATATTGGCCTCACCCTCTATGAGCACCATATGGGGCATCGGCTGAAAAATTCTGTTTTAATTGCCGACGCCAAGCATACCCTGAGCGATGTGTGGACAACCGCCATTGTGCTTTTAGGCCTGATTGGCGTCTGGACCTTCAACTGGGATTGGTTGGATGTGGTGCTGGCATTCCCGGTGGCCACTCTTGTGTTTTGGAGTGCGTGGGAAGTTCTCAAAGGTAACATTCCTTGGCTGGTGGATGCGGTGGCGATCGCTCCCGAAGCCATCCATGAGCTAGTGATGACCGTACCCGGTGTAGTTAATTGCCACGACATTAGCTCACGGGGGATGGTGGGGCGGCAAGTATTTATTGAGATGCACTTAATCGTGGAGGCGGAAGATATTCCCACGGCCCATGACATTACTGAGCAAATTGAAGCCCTGCTGCAGGAGCGCTACGGACCTGCTCGCATCGTCATCCACGTTGAACCCCCGGACTACCAATCGAGCCAGATCAGCGTTTCCTAAGAACTTTTTAGTTAGAATCTGTTTGAAGCCAGGATCACTAAAGGAAGCTATTGCAGGTGTACGATTGCATTGTTGTTGGTTCAGGGCCTGCAGGGGGTGCGGCTGCCTATCACTTGGCAAAGCGGGGGCGACGGGTTTTGGTGCTGGAAAAGGAGGCGCTGCCGCGCTATAAGCCCTGTGGGGGTGGTGTGTCGCCCCAAGTGCAATCCTGGTTTGACTTTGACTTTAGTCCGGCCATCTCTTTGAAAGTGACGCAAATGGTCTGTACATGGCAGGGGGAAGAGGCTCAACTTCTGGAGTTTCCACCAGAGCAGCCAATGTGGATGGTGCGCCGCGATGTTTTTGACTACTTCTTAATTCAACAGGCCCAGCGACAGGGAGCAGAGTTGCGCCCTCAAACCCCCGTAACGGGTCTGACATGGGGGGGCGATCGCTGGCAGGTACACACCCCCTCAGGGGATTTTACAGCCCAGTACCTGATTGGCTGTGACGGTGCCAAAGGCTCGATGGCCAAGTGGCTCGGATTTAGGGGTCGTCAGCAGCGGGTGGGAGCAGCGATTGAGATTGAAGCAGCGATGCCTGATCATTCCCTCACGGCAGCCCACTTTGACTTTGGTCGCCTCCACAATGGCTATATTTGGAACTTTCCTAAACGCGATGGCTACTCTATTGGGGTAGGCACAGTGGCCTTGGGGCGTAAGCAAAACCTGCGGGCGATCGGGGCAGAGTATGCTGAAACCTTTGGAGTTGATTTCAATCAAGTCAAGGTCTATGGCCACCCTCTCTACTGTTGGCAGCAGCACCAACGCCTGCATACCCAGAATGCCCTCCTGGCTGGCGAAGCTGCCTGTGTCGTTGATCCATTTACTGCCGAGGGCATTCGCCCCTCTCTGTTGACTGGGATGTTGGCTGCCCACGCCATCGATCGCGCCCTCAGTGGAGATCCAGAAGCCCTTGCCAATTACTCACAGCAAGTACAGCAGGAATGGGGCGCCGATATGATCTGGGCAAAGCGGCTCTCCACCCTTTTTTATCGGATGCCCCGCACTGCCTATGAACTCGCCGTCAAGCGTTTAAGTGCTCGACAGCGGATGGGGCAAATTTTCTGTGGCCAATTACGCTACCGCGATGTGGCAGCCAATGGCCTGAAATTGTTGGCATCGGGCTTCAGGCTGCCTGGGGTTCGACGCTAATGTTGGTCATGAATGTTGGTCATGTAGGTGAATAGCTGCCCAAAAAGCCTTGGAGACCTTGCCCCTATAATGTTGGTGCAGCCCAACTTAGGAACATTACTGGTGAACAGTCCCATTGAGCAGCGCAAGGCCGAGCACCTCAAGCTTTGTATTCAAAGTGATGTCAGCCATCAAGAAGTCACCACGGGTTTCGAGAAGTATCGCTTTCGCCATTGTGCCCTGCCCGAACTGGACTTTGCCGAGATTGATCTGAGGGTTGAGTTTCTTGGCTGGCGGCTGGCAGCACCCCTGCTGATTTCCTCCATGACCGGTGGCACACCCCAAGCAGGAGAAATCAATCGCCGTTTAGCACGGGTGGCGCAGCAAAAGAAAATTGTGATGGGTGTGGGATCCCAACGGGTGCTGCTGGAGCATCCGGAGGTGGCAACCACGTTTGCGATTCGCAGGGAGGCACCCACCATTCCTCTGTTGGCCAATCTTGGCGCAGTGCAGTTGAACTATGGCTGTGGCGTTAGTGAATGCCAAAAAATTATTGACCTCTTAGAAGCGAATGCCCTGATTTTGCACTTGAATCCGCTGCAAGAGGCCGTGCAAACGGGGGGCGATCGCAACTTTAAGGGATTGTTAACGAAAATTGGCGTCCTTTGTCGTTCCCTACCTGTGCCCGTGATTGTCAAGGAAGTGGGCAATGGTATCAGTGCTGATGTAGCCAAGCAATTGGTGGATGTGGGTGTAGCGGCCATTGATGTGGCGGGGGCAGGGGGAACCTCTTGGGCAAAAGTGGAAGCAGCGCGTGCCCAAGATGCCCGTCAACAGTTTCTCGGAGACACCTTTGCTGAATGGGGTATTCCTACGGCTCGCTGCCTTGAGCAAATTCACACTGCCCTACCAGATACGCCCCTGATTGCCTCCGGTGGACTGAAAAATGGCATTGATGTAGCCAAAGCCTTGGCCCTTGGTGCAGGTCTTGCCGGTTTAGCTCGCCCCCTTTTGCAGGCAGCCCATCAATCAGAGGAAGCACTGGCTCAACGCATTGACTTTATCCTTGAGGAATTGAAAACCGTGCTATTTTGTACCGGCAGTGCCACCCCCCAAGCTCTCTATCAGCGCCGCTGTCTCGAGAGGATTTAGCGAGGCTCTTCAAGGATGGTGCGCAGCCACGGCGGTGGATCCGGAATGGGATTGCCCAATCGCTCCAACAGTGTCCATGCCAAAATGTGCACGACTAAGGCATAAACCGTGGACTGGAAAAAGACGAGCAGTAGTGCCACGACTTGGATCAAGGTCACCGTTGGCTCCAGCAGCAAATTTAGATTGACCAGTACCCAATCAATAAAATTCGTGACCTGCCGATTGAAGTAAATCCAGAGGTTTTCCCCCAGGAGAATGGACACAAGACTAATCTGAAAGAAAAATCCTGCAGTGCCAATCACTGCCCCACTGAGGATGGAGCGTCCCCAGCCCGCTTTTTTTGCCCAGCAGCCGCCAAAAATGACCCCCATAATGCCGTGGGGCAAGAGAAATTGCAGACTGCGGGGTGGCCCCATCAAAACGGAAAGGAGCAACGCACTCACAATGGCCGCCATCCACGCGGCGCGGCGGTTCCAGCGTAAGTAAACCAACGCAATGGGAATCGGAAAAAACAGGCGCAGGACTGGGCCAGCGGGTAAATAAAAGTTAACCACCCAGAGCAGGGCAGCGGTACTAGCCAGGAAGGCTGTTTCCGTAATGACGAGGGTACGCTGAATTTGCGATCGCCCCACGCTTTGGCTTTTCTCAGGGGGCACAAGGGCTTCGATGTCGGGAAAATCATCCTCTAGGGAGTCCGTCGGGTTCATTGATTGCAGATAGCCTTTTTTCTCTACACTTTAGCAAGCTTTACTGCCGGCCCTCAAACTGGGTATCGCTCCCCGAAAAATCCTTTGCTGAAAGTTAGAATCGTGGGTAGGGTATTTTACAAATTCGTATGTTCCTATGTGTCGTCTTTATGCCTATATGGGGCGCAAAACCTCCCTTGCCCATGCCCTAGTGGATGCTCCCCATTCCCTGTTGGTACAAAGTTATCAACCCCGCGAAATGACAGCGGGACTCTTGAATGCAGATGGCTTTGGGGTGGGCTGGTATGCTGCCCACCAAGATGTGCCCCCCTTTCTGTATCGGCAAACAATACCCATGTGGCATGATATCAACTTTACTGAGCATTTAAGCCGCTACATTGAATCTGCCTGTTTTTTGGCCAATGTCCGCAGTGCCACACCGGGGCAAGCGGTGCAGATGACGAATACCCAACCCTTTCGCTGGGGACGCTGGCTGGGGATGCACAATGGCTTTATCGACAACTTTCGCCAAACCCTCCACCGCCCAATGCGCGATCGCCTGTCGGATATTTGTTACAACATTGTTGAAGGCTCGACGGATTCTGAACATCTCTTTGCCCTCTTTTGCAATGAATTGGTGTTGAATCCGCAATTGTCACCGGTGATGGTTCTGCGGCAAACACTGCAAATCGTCTTTTCCCTAGCGCAGGCAGCGTCTACCCGTGTCAGTGCCGCCATGATTCTCACCGATGGTTTGTATATTCTCGCCAGCCGCTGCTCCCAGGGCACACCACCCCCCACCCTGTACTGGAGTCAGGATGCCGAGAAGATTCAACTCACCTCAGAACCCGTAGATACTCAAGCGGAGTGGTATCCTTTACCAGAAAATAAATTGCTGTTGCTGAGTTTGCACAGTGAACCAGAAATTTACGCCTTCTGAGACCTCGACCCGCTGGAATCCCTTTGATCGCGAAGTTTTTTGGCAAGCCTTTCAAAACCAGCGGCAATTTACGCTCCAATTAGTTGCCCAGTTGAGCGAGGTAATTCTTTGTGCTCAGCCCCATCCCCTCTATAGTCCCGTGGGGTGGCATTTGGGACACATTGGTTATACTGAGGCCTTTTGGCTATTACCTGAAGATTCCGGTTTCAGAGATCGCGATCGCTATTGGTATGCCGCCGATGGCCGACCTAAGGTGGAGCGACAGCACTTGCCACCACGACGCCAATTACTGGAGTACCTCGCAGGGATTCGCCAACGTACGGGCGATCGCTTCCACTGCCTGAGCGACACGCAATGGCAACAGGAAGCTCGTCTCTGGTGGTGGATTTTGCAGCATGAAGCTCAGCACAGTGAAACAATGCAAATGGTGCTGGCGATGCAGGGAATCTTTGCCACGTTACCCCCTAGCCTATCGCTGCCACAGGAACACCAACGGATTGCCGCTGGCCGGTATGCCATTGGCAGTGCAGACCTTTTGGCTCTAGATAACGAACAGCCCAGCCAGTGGGTCGAAACACTCCCCTTTAGGATTGATGCAGCACCGGTGACGTGGCGGGAATTTCTCGCCTTTGTTGAACGGGGTGGTTACCAGCAGCGGGAATGGTGGTCCAGCAGTGGCTGGGAATGGCGCCAAGCAGAAAAAATTACCGCACCGTTTTACCCCATCCCTGAGAACTTGGATCTCCCCATGTGGGGACTCAGTTTCTACGAAGCAGAAGCCTATGGCCATTCCCAAGGCAAACGTTTACCCAGTGAACGGGAATGGGAAATTGCTGCCCAGCAGGGACTCTTGAATCGGGGCTACGTTTGGGAGTGGACCCAAAGTCCCTTTGCCCCCTATCCGGGCTTCCAGAGCTATCCCTACCGTGGTTATTCTGCCCCCTACTTTGATGGTGAGCATTTTGTCCTCAAGGGGGGGAGTCACTGGACGCGCCCCATTCTCAAGCGGCCCTCATTTCGCAATTGGTATAGCCGCAGCACCCGTGAGGTCTTTGCCGGCGCACGCTATGTTCACCAAGAAAATTTGATTTCTCAGTGAAGAAAGTTTGAAAAAGGGGGTCAAATGATCCGAGAGAGACCCCGCACTTTCTACACTAGGGAAAATAGTCTGGAAAGGTAGAGATGTCGATCGCCGAGGAGTTCCGCCAACTGCAAACGCGGCTCTTGGAGTGCTGGGACGGAACAGAAACCTTTATCCCGGAACTGCCCAGAGGCCCCGGCGGCATTGAGCGCGATATTGTGGTGGTGCCTTCCCTCAGTTTTCCCCAACCGGAGCTAGGCAAGATCACAGGCTACACCCACTACGAGGAGCGGCAGCTTTATACGCTGATCCAGTTGCGCAATCCGCGTACCCGCATGATCTATGTCACATCCCAACCCCTGCATCCCAGTATTGTGGATTACTACTTAGATTTACTGCCGGGGGTGCCCAGTTCCCATGCCCGCGATCGCCTGCTCTTGCTGGCCACCTACGATCGCTCCGATAAACCCCTCACCGCAAAAATTTTAGAGCGACCTCGCCTCTTGGAGCGTATTCGTCAAGCCCTGCGTCCCAACCAAGCCTACATGGTGTGTTTTAACTCCACCCCTTTGGAGCGGGAACTGGCGGTACGCTTAGGCGTTCCCCTCTACTCTACGGATCCGGATCTCCTTTATTGGGGAACCAAGGCCGGCAGCCGAGAACTGTTTGCAGCAGCGGGAATCCTCCACCCGATTGGCAGTGGCTTTTTGCAGGGGGTGCCAGAACTGGTGCGGGCGATCGCTCATCTACAGGAAAAATGCCCTGACCTTCAACGGCTGGTGGTGAAACTCAACGCAGCCTTTTCTGGAGAAGGCAATGCTCTTCTCGACCTCCGCCCCCTGCGCCCCTTGGGCAGCCCGCATACCCCCGATCATCTCCAGCGGATTGAGAATAGCCTAGAGGACATGGTCTTTCAAGCTCCCAATGAAACTTGGGCCTCCTATCGGCAGCGGTTTACAGATCTGGGGGGGATTGTCGAAGCCTTTGTTGAAGGGACAGTCAAGCGATCGCCCAGTGTCCAAGGGTGTATTACCCCCAAAGGCAGTGTTGAAATTGTTTCGACCCATGAACAGTTACTCAATGCCCCCACAGGTCAAATTTTTATTGGCTGTGAATTTCCTGCCCATGCCGACTATCGCCAGCAACTGCAACAACTGGGGCAAAAAGTAGGGACGTACTTGGCACAGCAGGGAGTGATCGGCTGTTTTGGTGTGGACGTTGTTGCAACCCAGACAACAGCAGGCTGGGAGCTTTATGCCATTGAAATTAACCTGCGCAAAGGCGGTACTACGCACCCCTTTATGACCTTAAAATTCCTCACCGATGGCCACTATGAGCTAGCCTCTGGACTGTTTTACAGCAAGCACCGCCGTCCTAAGTATTACATTGCCTCCGATAACCTCTGCCAGCCCCACTATCGCGGCCTCTTGCCCAATGATCTCTTGGATATGATTGCTCGCTACCATTTGCACTTTGACTCCAGTACCGAAACGGGCACCGTCTTTCACCTCATGGGGGCACTTTCGGAATTTGGTAAGCTTGGACTTGTCAGTATTGGCAACACCCCCGAAGAAGCCCAAGCCATCTACAATCAAACGATTGGTGTTCTCGATGCCGCGGCGCTATAAGCACCTAATGTGCCTACCCCCCGCATAGACAGGGGTTTGAGAATCTCGTTAGAATTGGCAACGTTCACTGTGAAAAGCAGCCTGTAGGGAAAACCCAGTGCAAGTCTGGTGCTGTGCCGCAACTGTGATGGGGAACTCCCCTCAGCCAGAATGCCTACTTGCTGTGGTTCACTCTATTTGCCTGCGTTGCACGGGCATGGAGTTTCAACGTGGTTGTTGCGCTTAACGATTCAATTCTCAATCCCCTTGGTTTTAGTCTCGATTTACCCCCTCTCCCCCAGCCTCGTCCCCTCTTGCTCATTGGTCATGGCACGCGTGATGCTGAGGGTCGCCAAGCATTTTTGGACTTTGCCCAAGCCTATTATCAACTGGATTCCTGTCGGCCTGTTTTTCCCTGTTTTCTGGAGTTAACCGAACCCTCGATTTTTGAGGTTCTGAGCCAATGTGCGGCCGCAGGTTATACCGATTTGTCAGTGCTGCCGATTTTGCTCTTTGCTGCTCGCCACAATAAATTTGATGTTACGAACGAGTTGGATCGGGCCCGGCGTGCTTTTCCGCAGTTGCGCTACCACTATGGCCGCCCCTATGGCCTTGCCCCAGAAATCTTGAGCCTCTGGCGATCGCGCCTCGAACTACTGGACTTCCCAGAATTTAACCCCCAAGGCATTGGCCGTGAAGAAACCGTTCTCTTAATGGTGGGACGCGGCTCCAGCGATCCCGATGCCAATGGCGACGTCTTTAAGCTAGCCCGTATGCTCTGGGAGGGCAGTGGGTACCAAACGGTTGAGGTGTGCTTCATTGGCATCACCCATCCTCGCCTACCCGAAGGGTTTGCGCGGGCGAATCTTCACCGCCCCCGCCGCGTGATTGTCCTACCCCACTTTATGTTTACAGGGGCACTCGTCAAGAAAATCTATGCCCTCACCGCAGAAGCCCAAGCCGCCTATCCCAATGTTGAATACGTGAACCTGCCGGAAATTGGCTTGCATCCGCAACTGTTTTATCTAACGCGGCGGCGGGAAATTGAGACCTATGGGGGACAGGTGGCCATGAACTGTGAAACCTGCAAATTCCGCTTGGTGGCAGGCCATGGCCATCTTCACCACCATCATCACGATCATGAGCACCCCTCCCACAGCCACGATCCTGGGGGTCACCCCCATCACCATGCATCAAGCGTGGACCTAGATCACTTGCCCAGTTATCACCAACGCATTTGGCAGGTTCCGTGACCGACTCCCGACCGCCAGCGGATAAGACGCAGGGCTTCCCGCCGCAAAAGCTAACCATTGCTCCCCAGCGAAAATGTTAGAGTTAAAATGACTGGTACTCTTTCTCAAGCTTGGATGGGGCTTGTCTATGCGCATTAAATATCCTCCCCAGACCGTTGATCGGGTGTTAATTTTCGATACCACACTGCGGGACGGTGAACAGTCTCCAGGGGCCTCACTGAATGTGGATGAAAAACTGACGATCGCCCGTCAACTGGCTCGCCTGGGGGTGGATATTATTGAGGCGGGTTTTCCCTTTGCCAGCCCTGGCGACTTTGAAGCCGTACAGCGGATTGCCGAAACTGTAGGCACTGAAACCGGTCCTGTCATTTGTGGTTTGGCTCGTGCCACCCGCCAAGATATTGAAGCCGCCGCAAAAGCCCTCAAACCCGCCTACTATCCTCGCATTCACACGTTTATTGCCACCTCCGATATTCACCTAGAGTACAAGCTCAGGAAAACCCGCGCTGAAGTACTGGAAATTGCGCAAGAAATGGTGGCCTATGCCAAGTCTTTTGTGGATGATGTGGAGTTTTCCCCAGAGGATGCTGGGCGTTCAGATCCTGAGTTTCTCTATGAAGTTCTAGAGCGGGTCATTGACGCTGGTGCAACGACGGTCAACATTCCTGACACTGTGGGGTACACCACCCCCGCCGAGTTTGGTGCCCTGATCAAAGGCATTAAGGAAAATGTGCCCAATATCGATCGCGCCGTCATCTCGGTTCATGGTCACAATGACTTGGGTTTGGCGGTTGCTAACTTCTTGGAAGCGGTGAAAAATGGCGCCCGGCAACTGGAGTGTACGATTAATGGCATTGGTGAGCGTGCGGGGAATGCTGCCCTTGAGGAATTAGTCATGGCACTTTATGTGCGGCGGCAGTACTTCAATCCTTTCCTAGGTCGCCCACCCGAATCAGAGGAACCCTTGACGAATATCAACACCCGTGAAATTTATAAAACCTCCCGCTTGGTCTCAAACCTAACGGGGATGCTGATTCAACCCAACAAGGCGATCGTGGGTGCCAATGCCTTTGCCCACCAATCGGGGATTCACCAAGATGGCGTCCTCAAGCACAAGCAAACCTATGAAATCATGGATGCCCAACTGATTGGCCTTGCCGATAACCAAATTGTCTTGGGCAAGCTCTCTGGCCGTAATGCCTTTGCCACCCGCCTACGGGAATTGGGCTTTGAACTCAGTGAAACGGAACTCAATAAGGCCTTTTTGCGCTTTAAGGATCTCGCCGACAAGAAAAAAGAAATCACTGACTGGGATCTGGAGGCGATCGCCAAGGATGAAAGCCAAGGGATTGATCTGCAGGGCTATCAACTGGAATTTGTCCAAGTTTCCTGCGGTGATCATGCCCGCCCAACAGCAACGGTGACCGTGCGTACCCCCAGTGGTGAAGAGTTGACCGATGCCGCCATTGGCACTGGCCCTGTGGACGCGGTCTATCGTGCCATTAACCGTGTGGTGCAAATTCCCAATCGCCTCATTGAATACTCGGTGCAATCCGTTACCGCCGGCATTGATGCTATCGGTGAGGTAACAATTCGGCTACAGCACGAGGATCGCATCTATGCTGGCCATGCCGCTAACACGGATATTATTGTGGCCTCTGCCCAAGCCTATATGAATGCCCTGAACCGTCTCTACCGCGGTCTTGAACAACGGGCGCTACATCCCCAAGCGTAGCTTATGCCAGAGTCCACCCCTGCTAAGCCCTTGGAAGCCAATGGCGTCTATTTATGCCCCGTTTGCCGTCACGGGCAAATTGCGCCGATGGTACTGATGGATACCTATGCCTGTAACTTTTGCCGCCATATTCTCAGCTTGGATTTTGTCCATCAAACAGCACGGCTCGAAGACAGTGCCATGGCATTTCGCTGGCAGTGGACGGGTACCAACTGGCGATCGCTCAACACGCCCCCCGCTAGCCTCACCTATACGGCTATAATTCTGGCAGTTTTATTGGTAACCTTGCCTCCCGCCTTAATTTGGCTGGGCTATCAACTTTTTCCCCCCCTCAGTAGCGACCCACGTGCCTATTGGTTTCCCCGCTTTTGGGTAGCTCTGACCTTTTTTGCGCACGCACTCATTGTTCTACGAGTGTTTGCTGGGCTGTTGCCCACGCCTTTTTGGCGGCTTCCCCTTAGGCAGCGTTCCCTTTAATTTTAGCCACTGGCACTCACTCAGAAGGTAACGGCAAGGACACTGAGCAATGCCTAGGGGTAACGAAGCCGAGATTGAACGGAAGATAGTCCTACCTTTGTTAAAGGCATGGGGCTATGATCTTCAAAACTATTGGATCAAGCCAAAGCTAGGGAATGGCTATCCCGATTTTCTCATTTCCTTGCCGCTGGCGGGCGATCGCTCCTTCAACTACCTTGTGATTGAGGTCAAATCCTCAAATGAGTCAAGGCTCAGCGGTCAACAGCAACTGCGGGAATACATGGCAGCAGCTCAAGCGGTTTTTGGCCTTTTAATCAATGGTAAAGATTACCAACTCTTTTATCAAAATCCCCTAAAAAAGCCCCTGTGCCAACTCAAGTGGGCCGCCGGCCAGTTGGAGCGAAAAAGCATTCAAAAACTGACCAAGGTACTGCACCGCAATGCTGCTGAAGCGCTCGTGAGCGCCCTAACCCAAGAGCAACTCAAGATTTATCATCACCTTGAAAAAGTATTGCAAAAAAATTATGCTTTTCCCTCAACACATCCTCAGAAGACTTCCATGATTATTACTGTCTTTAATCATAAAGGGGGAGTGGGGAAAACAACCCTTACCCTGAACCTAGGTGCTGCCTTTGCTGCCATGGGCAAGCGCGTGCTACTCATTGATATTGATCCGCAGTCGAATCTTAGCATTGGTTTAGGCATTGATCCCCTGAGGGATATTGAGGATCAAGGCCGGAAAGACATTGCTCACCTCCTCTTAGAACCAAAGGTCACCCTCGAGGAAGTCGTCTATCGAAAGCGTTGGGACAATCTCCACTTAGACGTTGTCCCCTCCCACATTCGCCTCGCAGACCAAGAAGCCGACCTGATTAGGACAATAGATATCGATCGCGTCCTGCAAAGAAAGCTAAGAAACCACCCCTACGATATCATCCTAATTGATCCACCCCCTGCCTTTGGTAAAGTCAATGCCATTGCTTTGATGGCTTCCCATGGGGTTCTGATTCCGATAGAATTTGCCCCTTACCCCATACGGGCGATTGAGTATGTCTTGGCCCGCCTAGAAGCCTTCAGACCTGTAATGGATAACCCGCCGCGGCTTCTGGGTATTGCCGTTAATAAGTACGATCAGAGGAACTCTGCTGTCAATGCGCAGATGCAAGAGAGGCTCCAGGATATCCTTGAGAGAGTAGCTCGCGAGTATGCTGTCGTTTCTAATCTCTTGCCTAAAGACACATGGATTCCTAAGCGCGCTGCTATAGAAAAAGCAACAGATTTACAGCAACCCATATTTAGCAGAAATCTATATGCGGAATTATCAAGAGCAGATCAAGAACCAATTGATGAGCTAACGACAACATTTGAAAATTTGGCGCGCCATCTTTCCACTGAGGCATTTCCACAGCATGAGTAAATCCAACAGACTCTCAAGGTACCTTGGTCTATACGATGTGCATCAGGGTCAGGTGCACATTGATCTCCTAAAAGTTCCCGATGACTATCCCCAAGCGCTACTGTATGTTTCACCGACTTTGATCCGTGAGGATCTAGAAAAGTACCAGACCAACCTGATTCCCTTAATTATTCGCTCAGTCACCAGCCAGACAGGGGATGTAGAGTACGAAGTTGTCTTTGGCAAGGAAGTTGTGGACTTTGCTCGGGAATTGGGGATTAAGCAGTTGTGGGCCACCAGAGTTGAACTGGCGGATGACCAAGAAGTCTCAGATTTCCAAGAGCGTATCAAAACGCTGATGCAAATCAATGCCCAAGGGCATCCCCCTCAACAGGAAGGGGTCTACTTACAGTTGCCTCTGTCAGCCTCAGAATTCACGAACATCCTCGATCGCTATCTGCAACCACTCAAAAAACAGATAGAAAGCATCCATCAAGAAATGACTGAGCAATCTCAGCAGGTGATGAATCTCTCAGAACAAGTTAAAATCCTTAGGAACATCCTAGAGTCATCCCCCACCCCATTACAAAAGCGGCGAAATATTCGCATCAACCGCTACAGAGATGCTGAGAGTCTTAAGCAGCGTGTTCCGGGATTGACCATCGACGAGGCTCAGGTTGTTATTGGACGCCTCGAAAGGTATAGAAACCACCAAGGGGGTAGAAAATTTCGGTCGGTTGATGAGTTGAAAGAAATCGCCCCCTCAGGCCAGTGGGATTCTCTCAGCATTTGCTTTAATTAAGCGGGTTACCACGGGGACAGTTACTCAAGACCCGCCTCTCAAGTGGGAGCGATGACGATTTGCTGATTATCCATGACACCCCCCGTGCCAAAGTGGGGAGATGGTCTGGATCGGCTTCGAGGTAAACGGGTTCAGCATAGAGGAGCGATCGCTCGATAGGAATAATAAAGTTCACCGTCAAAGCGCAGAAGGAGAGCGATCGCCCTAACCAAGTTTTCAATACTCTCAAGATCGGAGCGGCGGGATTTGAACCCACGACCCCCACTACCCCAAAGTGGTGCGCTACCAAGCTGCGCTACGCCCCGTTAAGCTTTACCAGTATAACATGAGTTCAGAGCATATCCTAGGTGCTGATGGAAATTTTGCCCAACCATTTCAGAATGTGGGTATTCACCTGCTCAGGTGCTTCATCTTGGGGGCAATGGCCAATCTCTGGTAAGGCAACAAACTCCTGCACACAGGGAAACTTAGCTAACTTCTGAGCTTCATCAATCGGTTCCCAGGGATCGGCGGCGCCCCAAAGGAAATAGGTGGGGCAGGTGATCTGCGGTAGCAGGTCTTCGGGTAAGGGGCCCTGGGAATAACGCACAAAGGCCAGAAAGACATCGGCAGCCCCGGCGTCTTGGGCAGGGGTGAGTAATATCTCCACTAGTTCATCGGTGACCGCGGCAGCGTTGGCATAGGCTTGGTGGAGAATGCGGCGCACAGTACGGGGTTGGGCAATTTGGCGGAAAAAGTAGGTGCCAAGGGTGCGATTGGCTAAAAGTTGCTGGAGTAGGCTGGTTCCCCAGCGGCGGTACCAAGGGAGTTGCTGTCGTTTGCGATCGTGAAGCTGACGCAGAGAGCAGTTGAGCAGGATCAATTGACGGACCCACGCTGGCTGGAAAACAGCGGCCTGTAAAGCGACCACGCAGCCAATAGAGTTACCAATAAGAACGGTAGGCTGGCCAATCACCTCATGGCAAAAGGCCAAAACCAAGGTTGACCAGGTCTCAAAGGTGTAGGGGAGAGTCGAGGGAGCGGGTTTGGCGGAGCCACCAAAGCCCAACAAATCAATGGCGTAGACCCGATGGTAAGCGGCAAGGGGAGGAATATTGTTGCGCCAATGCAAACTAGAGGCACCAAAGCCGTGAATCAGCAGTAGGGGGGTACCTTGGCTACCTTGATACCGATAGAGAATCGGGTATCCTTGCCAGTGCCATGTTTGAGAGGGGAGAGAGACAGTCATTTAGTCGGCTTGAAGAAATTGACGGTAGCGATCGCTCAACTCCTGAACAGCCCGCTGATAAAATTGCTGTCCATGCTCAGGGGTGGCCAAACTGGAATCTGCCCCCATACGACCATCAGGATAGCGGCGGCGAAAATCTGCGGCACTGTAGATAGCATGACTGCTATTGACTTCGGGATTGAGGGGAACCCGCTTAATGGCCTCTGGATAGAGAAATTGGGTCACCGCGACTTCACTGGGGGTGGCATGGGAACCCTCGCGATCGCCATACCATTCTCGCGCCAGTTGCATCACCGAACTACACATAAACCAGTTGGCCAATTCACAGCGCACTTGATCAGCCTCTGGAATTTGTAAATCTGTCAAGACAGCATAGGTTTCAGCAAAGGCCGCCTTGACTGTAGCGATATTGCCGCCGTGACCATTGATGAAAAAGAAGCGTTGAAAGCCTGCCCGTACCAAGCTCACTAAATAGTCGCGAATCACCAGAATTAACGTACTAGGGCGCAAACTAATGGTGCCGGGGAAAGCCGTATGGTGTAGAGCCATGCCCACGGCAATGGTGGGGCCAACAAGCGCTTGGGTGGTTTCCCCGACCCCTTTGGCGATCGCCTCAGCACAGAGGGCATCAGTACCGATTAGACCCATAGGGCCATGCTGCTCCGTAGAGCCTATGGGAATAATCATCCCCTTGGAAGTGTTGAGATAGGCTTCGACCTCTGGCCAAGTACTCAAATGTAGTAGGGGCATCCCTCCCTCCTAAATCGCATCCTCAAGAACCGCGCGTGTATTCCGCCACGCCCAAATCCCAGCGATCGCCACCACGCCCCCCATCCCCACCATGACCACCGTGAGGCCAAGGAAGTCGGAAAGAATGCCCGCGATCGCCAAGGGCACACTGAGGGCAATATTGACAACGTTATTTTGGAAGCCAAAGACCTTACCCCGCATCGTCGCAGGAGTCCGCATCTGGATCAGGGTCTGCATGGGAATACCAATTAAAGACGCTCCCATCCCCAGCAAAATACTCAAGCCCAGACCCAGCCACAGATGATGTACAAAGGCAAAGACCAGCAAGACAGCTGCCATCACCAAAAAGCCAATCAAGGGCAGGGGCCGATGATGCAATTTCTCCCCCCATTGACCCAAAACCCCCGCCCCTAAAATCAACCCCAGCCCTGCAGCGGCCAAGAGAAAGCCAAACTGGTTGGGCCGCAAGCCAATTTCTTGGGCTATACTGACCGCCAGCACTGTCAAGGCGGCAAAGACACAGTAGAGGATTGTTAACTGGAGCATCGCAGTGCCCAAGAGGCGATTTTTGCGCACGTAGTCAAACCCCTCCCGCAAGTCCTGCCAAACATTCAGGTGGCGATCGCCCTCATGAACTGCTTCTCGGTAGCGAATCGAGGCTAAAACCAACCCCGCGATGACATACAGCACACCGACAACAATTTCACGGGCATAGACACCGCCTATGGCCACGGCACCACTTAGCAATGGCTCGCCAATGGCAAATCCCACCACCAGTGACCCCATCATTGTTGTGATAAAGAGGGCATTTGCCGAGAGGAGATTTTCCTCCTTCACCAGCAGGGGAATTGCCGCCTGTTCTGCTGGGGCAAAGAATTGCGTGAGGATGGACTCAGAAAAGGCAATCAGGAGCAGCAGTGTAAACCGCTTTGGAATCACGATCAGGGCAAAGACCAGTAGCCCCCGCAAAATATTGGTAATGCTCATTAGCTCCCGCTTTGGGTAGCGATCCACAAAGGTGCCCGCCGTTGAACCAAAGAAAACCGCTGGTAGCGTATTGGCGATCATTACGGCTGAGGCCTTAGAGCCCGGCAGCTCATAGCTGGCATCGTAGGAAACCGCCAGTGTAATTAGGAGGACGAGAAAAATTTTGTCCGCCAGTTGGGAGATGATTTGACCGCCCCATAGCTTGAGGAAATTCTTGTTCCGCATCAGAGCAGCAAACCCTTCTGGACGGGGCTGGGGACCAGAACTTACCATTGCTGTTGCTCACCGACTATGAACACAAGTTTCCTCATCACCAAAGATTGGGGCGGGCAGCCTGAATCCAATATACCGTCACAGCCTAGGATACATGCCCTTTTTCTTGCTCCTTGTTGGCCCTCTAACACGCACAAGGGGAGTAAAACTCCATGGGATAGGCGCCGTCATTGCTGGTATTGATAACACCTACACTGTCTAGCAGCAGGTTTCTTTGATCTGGCAATGCTCTGACTATCGGGAGTAGCAGTTAACTGAACACCGGCGTCATCGGCTAGGCCGGCGAAGGCCCTGGACAATGCTACCGATCAAAAGAGGACCGAAGGGATAGCCCCACTCAGTCCTCCCGTCTGACCTTCAGTTGCGCCTAAACGGTTGCGAGTTCCACTTGGCGCCGGAAGCTGAGGCGTTCGTTTTCGCCCACATCCACTAGAATTGTATCGCCGTCGAAGAAGTCACCCCGCAGGATGCTTTTAGCAATGGGGGTTTCCAGTTGTTTCTGGATGGCGCGTTTCAGTGGGCGGGCACCATAGACAGGATCATAACCCACTTCGGCCAAGAAGTCGATCGCCTTCTCAGTGAGGGACAAGGTCATTTGGCGATCGCTGAGGCGTTGCTGCAACCGCTGCACCTGCAATTGAACAATTTGCCGCAATTGATCCTTGCGCAAGCTGTGGAAGATGATAAATTCATCCACGCGGTTGAGGAATTCCGGTCGGAAGTGGGCCCGCATTGCCTCCATAACACGGTTGTACATTTCTGTGTAGCGACTGTCATCGCCGGCCACATCGAGAATGTACTGGGAACCAATATTGCTGGTCATGATGATGATCGTGTTCTTAAAGTCCACCGTGCGCCCTTGGGAATCAGTGACGCGGCCATCATCAAGAATTTGCAGAAACACGTTGAAGACATCAGGATGGGCTTTTTCGATCTCGTCGAAGAGAACCACGGCATAGGGACGGCGGCGAATAGCTTCCGTGAGTTGACCGCCTTCGTCATAGCCCACATAACCAGGAGGTGCCCCAATCAACCGAGAGACGGCATGTTTTTCCATGTACTCGGACATATCAATGCGCACCAGCGCCTCTTCGGTGTCAAACATAAAGGCTGCCAAGGCCTTAGCCAATTCCGTTTTACCGACACCCGTTGGCCCCAGGAAGATGAAGCTGGCAATGGGACGATTGGGATCCGCTAGCCCGGCACGGGAGCGCTGAATGGCCTCCGCGACGGCGGTGACCGCCTCATCCTGACCAATCACCCGTTTGTGCAGCTCTTCTTCAAGGTGCAGCAGTTTTTGGGCTTCCGACTCCACCAGTTTGCTCACGGGGATGCCAGTCCATTTGGAGATGATTTCAGCAATGTCGGCCTCGGTCACTTCATCCCGCAATAGGGAGTGACCCCCCACTTGAATCTCCCGCAGTTTGGCTTCGGCTTCCGCCAGTTTTTTGTGGAGTTCTGTGAGTTTACCGTATTTGAGTTCGGCGGCACGGTTGAGGTCGTAGTTGCGTTCCGCTTGTTGGATCTCGATGTTGACTTTTTCGATCTCCTCTTTGATGGCTTGGAGACGGTCAATAACTTCTTTTTCCGCTTGCCACTGGGCATTGAGACGGCTTTGCTCCTCCTTGAGGTCGGCTAGCTCTCTTTCGAGTTTCTCAAGGCGATCGCGGGAAGCAGCCGAGGTTTCCTTTTGTAGCGAGAGCCGCTCCATCTCCAATTGCAGGATTTTGCGGTCAATCTCATCCAGCTCCTCAGGTTTCGAGGTGATTTCCATTTTTAATTTGGCCGCCGCTTCATCCACCAAGTCAATGGCTTTGTCGGGCAAGAAGCGATCGCTAATGTAGCGGGCGGAGAGGGTCGCCGCTGCCACCAAGGCGGTATCGGAAATTTTTACACCATGGTGGATCTCATAGCGTTCCTTGAGACCCCGCAAAATGGAGATGGTGTCCTCCACACTGGGTTGATCCACATAGACCTGCTGGAAGCGCCGTTCAAGCGCCGCATCCTTCTCAATGTATTTGCGGTACTCATCTAGGGTGGTGGCGCCAATGCAGCGCAGTTCCCCCCGTGCCAGCATTGGTTTGAGGAGGTTGCCGGCATCCATGGCTCCTTGGGTTGCCCCTGCGCCAACAACGGTGTGAATCTCATCAATGAAGAGAATGATTTGACCGTTGGAATCTGTGACTTCCTTGAGAACAGCTTTCAGGCGCTCTTCAAATTCACCGCGATACTTGGCACCGGCAATCAAGGCGCCCATGTCCAGGGCAATCAACTGGCGATCGCGCAGGGAATCGGGCACATCCCTCGCCACAATCCGCTGGGCAAGGCCTTCAGCAATCGCGGTTTTCCCCACCCCCGGCTCACCAATCAGGACGGGGTTATTTTTGGTGCGCCGTGAGAGAATCTGAATCACGCGGCGAATTTCATCATCGCGGCCAATCACCGGATCCAGTTTCCCTTGGCGAGCCAAGAGGGTCAGATCACGGCCATATTTTTCCAGTGCCGCATATTTACCCTCTGGGTTTTGATCCGTAACTTTTTGGGAGCCACGAATTTGCTGAATCGTTTCCCGCAGCACTTTTTCGGTAAGGCCAATGTCCTGAAAGAGTTTCTTGCCAAAGCGATCGTCTTCGGCAAAGGCCAACACCAAGTGCTCAATTGAGATAAACTCATCGCCAAACTGTTTGCGTGCCTCTTCGGCGCGATCGAGAAGCTTGTCGAGGCTCTGTCCAAGGTAGACGCCGCTGGGATGACTGATTTTTGGCTGACGGCTAATAAACTCGTCGGTCAGATCCCGGATTCGCTGCACCGAACAGCCAGCTTTTTGGAAAATTTGTGTCGCCAGTCCCTCTTGCTCTAGCAGCGATTTCATCAGGTGTTCACTTTCCAGATTCTGATGCTGTGCCTGCTTGGCCAGATCCGGCGTGCGGGCGATCGCTGCCCATGCTTTTTCGGTAAATTGATTTGGATTGGATGGTTGCATAGCTGACCCTTTGACCCGTTTTTACAGTTTATAACTATTTATATTGTATGGATTGCAAGAAAAACCCTTTTTCGGACTTCCCTACTCTACCGGTAGAATTAGCCACCCAAGGGTAGTTCTAGCCTAGCTTTTATGCAGAGCCTTGTGGAGCACAGGGATTCTTCCTTTGGGAATACCCCCAGTTTCTCTTAAGATGTAAGGTGCTTGAACTTTGGCAACGCGAGCTATGACGAACTCTCCTATAACTCCTATAACTGAGCCATCCCCCCGTCAAGAGTCCGTTCTGCGCTATAGGGTGCTGGGATCCCGTCGCCCTAGTAACTACTTTTGGGCAACAGCGGTCTCCATTGGTGGCCTTGGTTTCTTTCTAGCTGGCCTCTCTAGCTACTTGCACCGCAACCTCTTGCCCATCGGCAACCCAATTGATTTGGTCTTTATTCCCCAAGGGATTGCCATTGGCTTTTATGGGCTGGCGGCGCTTCTGTTGGCAACCTATTTGTGGCTGGCGATCGCCTGGGATGTGGGCGGTGGCTTTAATGAGTTCAACAAAGAAACGGGCTTTGTGCGCATTTTTCGCTGGGGCTTCCCCGGTAAAAACCGCCAAATTGAGGTAAGCTGCCCCATTGGCGATGTCCAAGCTGTGAAAATTGTCATTAAAGAGGGACTCAACCCAAAGCGGGCCCTCTACCTGAAGATAAAAGGCCGGGGTGAAGTCCCCTTGACTCGCGTGGGCACCCCCCTGCCCTTGGCTGAATTGGAAACCCAGGGAGCAACGATCGCCAGCTTTTTGGGGGTTCCCGTCGAGGGATTGTGATTTTAGTCTTCGTGATCGTCGAAGGGATCCGCTAGCTCCTTTGAGGGGGGGCCAAAAGAAAGATAGATGGAGTAACCAGTCACACCAATGCAGACGGCAGCGAGAGCAATGCTAAGAACTGTTGCAGGTTCCATAGAAGCGTACTAAATGGGAGCAAGATATGCTTCTATAATATTACGAAACATTAAAACGCTGTTCATTTCGTTCAAAAAAGGAATTTATGGCACGACGGACTTGGCTCGGGGATATTCTCCGCCCCTTGAACTCTGAATACGGTAAAGTCGCTCCCGGTTGGGGTACCACGCCCCTGATGGCGGTCTTTATGGGGCTATTTTTGGTCTTTTTGCTGATCATTCTGGAAATCTATAACTCAACACTGATCATCGATGGTGTTAACGTGAGTTGGAAAGCACTGGGATAATCCATGAACGTTTTTGGGATCGGTCTGCCGGAACTCATCGTCATTTTGGTGGTGGCACTGCTCATCTTTGGCCCGAAGAAGTTGCCGGAAATTGGCCGCAGTCTTGGCAAAACAAAGCGCGCCTTTGAGGAAGCCTCCCGCGAATTCCAAGATGAAATGAAGCGGCAGACCGCTGCCCTCGAGGAGGAACAACAGGCCAAGGCAGAGGCTGAATCGCCTCGGGAAACCTCCCTTTAGGTGGCATGGCACTCCAGCCCTGTGTCATTGTTGGCCTTGGAAATCCAGGAATAGAGTACGCCACAACTCGCCACAATGTTGGTTTTCGTGTCCTCGATGCCCTAGCGGAGCGCTATAGGGTGCAGCTGACCCAGCAGCGGCGCTTCTTGGGGGAGGTAGGGGAGGTGTTGATTCATGGTCAAAAGGTGCGCCTCCTCAAGCCCACCACCTATATGAATAGCTCGGGGCAATCTCTTTATGCCCTGTTGAACTTTTATAAGCTGCCCCTCGAACGAACCCTTGTGGTCTATGATGATGCTGATTTGCCCCTGGGGCGGCTGCGCTTGCGCCTGAGTGGCTCAGCGGGGGGACACAACGGGATGAAATCCATTATTCAGCATTGTCATTCCCAACAGTTTCCTCGCCTGAAGGTGGGCATTGCCTTTGGCGATCGCCTGAAGCAGCAAATGGGACCTCGCAACGCTGTGCCCTTTGTTTTGGGACATTTTTCAGCCACTGAACTGGCTATTTTACCCGCTGTGCTTGACCTTGCTGTGGATGCGATTGAGTTGAGTATTCAGTCTGGGGTTGAAGTGGCCATGAATCTCTACAACGGCAAAAGTATTCCCCTACCCCAATCCTGAACCCACAACTGGAGGTCTGAGGGTAAAGCAGATCCCAAGTTAGATTAAAGACAGGTGTTTTCGGTGCAAAGTATGGACATTGGCGAAAGTGTGCGCATGGCGATCGCCACCCTCAAGGCCAATCGGCTCCGCAGTGGCCTAACGATGTTGGGCATTATCATTGGCAATGCGGCAGTGATTGCCATGGTTGGTGTGGGTCAGGGGGCACAGCGCTATGCCGCTAGCCAGTTTGAATCCTTGGGACCCAATACACTCTTTATTGTGCCGGGGACACCCCAAGCCCGTAACCGCACGTTTAATGTGCCGCAAACCCTTGTCCTAGAGGATGCCAAGGCGATCGCCACCCAAGTGCCCACGGTCAAGGAAGTGGCACCGCAAATCCAAGTGCAACAACGGGTAACCTATCGCGGCCGCAACACCAATGTGCTGATTGTGGGTACCACCCCGACCTTTCCCTCAGTGCGCAGCTTTACTGTGGCGCAGGGGCGCTTTATCTCTAATGAGGATATGGAACGGCATCGCCGCGTCGTGATTTTAGGCTCGGATTTGGCGAAGAAGCTCTTTATCAACGAGAATCCTGTGGGTCAGCAGGTGCGGATTAAGAATCTTTCCTTTGAGGTGATTGGTGTCATGGCTGAAAAGGGCGCCTTCCTCGGCAATAATCAGGATGAGGCGGCCTACATTCCCATTACGACGATGTCTTCCCGCATTGTTGGGCAGCGCTCTCCCTATGGAATTTCTTTAACCTTTATCTCGGTGTCTGCCCGCGATGAGCAAAGCATTGATGCTGCTAAGTTTCAGATAACTAACCTACTGCGGCTGCGGCATCAAATTGTGGATGAGGATGATTTTACTATTCAAACTCAAAAGGAAGCCCTGCAAATTATCGGCAATATCAGCAATGCCCTGACCTTGATGTTGGCGGCGATCGCCGGCATTTCGCTGCTGGTGGGGGGTATTGGCATTATGAACATTATGCTGGTGTCCGTAACAGAGCGTACCCAAGAAATTGGCCTGCGCAAGGCCATTGGTGCTACTCAGCGGGATATACTGGCACAGTTTATGATTGAGGCGATGATCCTCTCTGCCCTCGGTGGCCTAATTGGTACTGGCCTCGGTGTGGGCGGTGTCATGCTGGTGGCGATCCTAACCCCCCTCCAAGCTGGCGTTGCCCCCGTTGCTGTGGCTCTGGCTGTCGGTGTTTCGGGCAGTATTGGCCTCTTCTTTGGGGTGGTTCCCGCTCAGCGGGCGGCGCGGCTGGATCCGATTGTTGCCCTGCGCAGTGTCTAGCAGTGTTTAAGAGTACCCTTGGGAAATTGCAGATGGAAACGACAACGCTGGATTGGATGGCTGGCGGCCTAGCGATCGCCATTGTCATTGGTGGTCTGTTGATGATGTTTACCAATCTTTGGACGCGGCGATGACCCTGCGGCAAGGCTTGACCTACCTACTGTTGGGGGCGATCGCGATTGCTATGCTCCTCCCGTTGGTATGGCTCACCAGTACCGCCTTTAAGTCTGCCAATGAAGATATTTTTGCCTTTCCGCCCCGCTGGCTGCCCGCCGAACCCACATTGGCAAATGTTGTGACGGTTTGGCAAACGAATCCCTTTGGCCAGTACCTGTTCAACAGTACACTGGTGGCGGTTTTAACGGTGGCCTGTAATCTCCTGACTTCAGCCTTGGCTGCCTATCCCTTGGCACGGCTGTCCTTTCGCGGGCGGGAGGTGATTTTTACCGCCATTTTGGCCACGATCATGATTCCCTTTCAAATCATCATGATTCCCCTGTTTATTTTGGCGGTGCAGTTGGGTCTGCGCAATACCTATCTGGGAATAATGCTGCCGAGTTTGGCTTCTGCCTTTGGTATCTTTCTATTGCGGCAGGCTTTTATGGCAGTGCCCAAGGAACTAGAGGAGGCGGCTCGCCTCGATGGCTGCTCAGAATTGGGGCTGTGGTGGTTTGTGATGCTGCCTGCTATTCGCCCTGCCCTCGTTACCCTTGGGATTTTTGTTTTTATTGGCGCTTGGAGTGATTTTCTCTGGCCGCTGTTGGTTTTGGATCAACCGGAACTTTATACGCTCCCCATTGGTGTGGTGACCTTGGCGGGCACGTTTTCCTTGGATTGGCGACTCATTGCCGCTGGCTCAGTGATTTCCATTGTGCCCGTGTTCATTGTATTTATTTTCTTGCAGCGATATATAATTCCCTCACACACTGGTGCTGGCCTGAAGGGTTAACTTCTTAGGCTGCGATAGCGACTCCTCTGGCGGTGAGCATGTTGGCGGAAGAAGGTTTGAATTTCCGCTGCTCGGCCAAGGGCAATGAGGGTATCCCCCGCCGCTAGGGGCAGGGTTAAGGGGGGATGGGTCACCAAGGCGCCGTTGGGATGGCGAACAGCGACAATAATAAAGCGCCCGCGGCCTTCTGCTTCCACATCGGCGATCTCTAGCCCTGCTAGGGGCGACTCTGGGGGCAGCGTAAACTCCTCAATTTGGAGATCAAGCTGGCTGAGCAGCTCAATGAGGTGACTGCGCTCCTCTTTTTCCTCCAGAAAATCCAAGACTGTGGGGCGAGTAATGAGCTGTACCATGCGCTGGGCGCTGATACTCGAGGGCAAGACCACATGATCTGCGCCGGCAAAACGCAGTTTGGACTCTGTGGTGGGTAATTCACCGTAGGCCAAGATTTGCAATTTGGGATTGAGGCGACGGGCAATTAGCGTAATAAAGACATTGCTGGCATCATCGTCTAAAACCGCCACCAAAGTGCGAGCGCGATCTGCCCCCACGGCCAAGAGTTCATTTTCATCCATCAGATCATCACCGCGATAAAAAGGGTGCCCTGACTGCTGGGCAAGCCGTAGTCGCTGCCGCTGGTTGTCAATCACAACAAAGGGAATTTGGGCGGCGGCCAAGTTCCTCGCCAAGGTGCGACCTAGAGAACCATAGCCGCAAATGATGACGTGCTCCTTGAGCTCAGGAAGATGAGAGGGGGGTGTCATTGGGGGTAGCGGACCCGGGCGGTATACTTACGAATGAGCTTGGGGGCATCTTGGGCGTGCCCCAATAAAATCAATGTATCGCCCACTTCCACAAGGGGATTGGTGCGGGTCGGGAATAGTTGGCCATCGCTTTTGCGCAAGCCAACAATGATAAATGCCCCTTGACCGCGTACCTCCAGTCCTGTCAAGCGCGTACCTACATAAGGGTAATCGGGGGTAATCTCCAGTTCCTCGAGGCGGGCATCAATATGGCTCAAGAGGTCGTTGAGGGTTTCGCGATCGCCCGTTTGTTCGAGGAAATCAATGCGGGGCCGCCGAATGAGGTTCGTCATTTGACTGGCGCCAATTTTTGTCGGCAAGACAATGTGATCTGCCCCTGCCAGGCGTAGCTTCGATTCTGTCGTAGCGAAATTCGCCCGCGCCACAATCAGCAAACTCGGATTCATAGAGCGCGCCGTCAGCGTAATAAAGACATTGATCGTGTCATTGGGCAGCACTGTAGCAAGGGCGATCGCCCGATCAATGCCCACCGCTTGTAGCGTTTCCTCCTCCACCGCACTTCCTAAATAGGCCAAATAGCCCGACTGGATGGCTAAATCAATGCGCTGTTCATTGACATCCAAAATCACAAAAGGGGTTTTGGTGGCGGTTAACTCCTGAGCGACCACCTGGCCAATGCGGCCAAAGCCACAGACAATAACGTGGTGCTTGAGTTTGTTAATGTCGCGGCTGGCCCGCTGCATCTCTAGGAGTTGCTTAATCTCCCCTTCGGTAAACAGTTGCACCACTGCACCGATGGTATAGACGGTTGCAGCACTGCCGGCCACAATAATCATCATGTTGAAGAAGCGTTGCGCCGGCGTAATCAGGGGTCGCACTTCGCTATAGCCAATGCCAAACACGGTGATCACGTACATATAGAGGGCATCAAGCCAGTGCCAGCCAAAGCTGGTATAGCCCGCCACTGCCACCAACATGATGAGGATAAAGAGGGTGATGCCAATAATAAAACGGTTGAGGGCAGGGGTTGCAGGTAACCGTCGCATGGCTTTAATACGTGCGCTCTTGGGGGGGAAACAGGGTAATGGTGACGGGCAGATAGTCAATCTGAATGCCGTTGCTGTTGTGATAGGTGGCTAGGGTGTGGCATAGGAAGTTGACATCATCCCGCTGGGGATAGTCCTCACGGAAGTGGGCACCACGACTCTCTTGGCGGGCAAGGGCGCTGCTTAAAATGACTTCAGCAACCACTAGGATATTGGCCAACTCAAAGGCTTCTATCAGCTCTGTGTTCCAATAGCGCTGGCGATCGTCAAGACGAATCCGGCCATAGGCAGCCTTGAGCTGTTGCAATTCCCCTAAGCCCCGCTGCATTAACTCAGCCGTGCGAAAGACACCACAGTATTGGGTCATACAATCCTGTACTTGCCGCCGCAGTTGGGCAAGGCGCAGATCCCCTGCTTGATCAAAGAGGTGTTGAATCTGCTGCTCTGCTGCTTGTAGATAGGGCTGGGGGTCCAATTGGGGGCGGGGCAGACTCGGTAAATCCTTGGCGATCGCGGCACCGGTGCGGCGGCCATAGACTATACATTCTAAGAGAGAATTACTGCCCAAGCGATTGGCACCGTGCACCGAGACACAGGCACATTCGCCGGCGGCATAAAACCCTGTCACCATTTCTGTGGCATTGGCCCGCACCTGACCATTGACATTGACCGGAATCCCCCCCATGGAGTAGTGCACTGTCGGACGCACAGGAATCGGCGCCACCACCGCATCCACCCCCGCCAAGCGATGGGCTTCCTCCCAACAGAAGGGAATGCGATTCAGGATTTTTTCGCGACCCAAGTGGCGGACATCGAGATAGACAAAAGGCCCACCCGCAGAACCATCACGGTGAATGCCCCGCCCTTCGCGAATTTCGATGGCGATCGCCCGCGAGGTAATATCACGGGGAGCCAGTTCCATACGACTGGGGGCATAGCGTGCCATAAAGCGTTCCCCCTCGGCATTGAGTAGATAAGCCCCTTCGCCGCGCACCGCCTCAGAAATTAAGACGCCCGCTGGATACAACCCCGTCGGGTGAAATTGCACAAACTCCATATCCTCAAGGGGTAAGCCTGCCCGTGCCGTCATCCCTAAGCCATCCCCAGTGGAGGCAAAATCATTAGACGTGGTATTAAAGACCCGACCATAGCCCCCTGTGGCAAAAAGAATGGCGGGTGCCCGCAGAATGTCCAGTTGACCCGTTTCAATGTGGTAGGCAACGACCCCCTTGGCCTGCTGCTCCTCGACAATCAGCCGCAGCACATACCACTCACTCAAAAAGGTGACATTGTACCTCAGGAGATTGCAGTAGAGTTCGTGGAGAATGGCATGACCCGTTTTGTCGGCGGCATAGCAGGTGCGCGGGTGAGTGTGACCGCCAAAGGGACGTTGGGCAATGCGGCCATCGGGCAGGCGAGAAAAGAGCACCCCCAAGTGCTCAAGGTCAATCACCACACCGGGCGCTTCTTGGGCAAGAATGGCTACAGCATCCTGATCCGCAAGAAAGTCTGACCCCTTGACCGTATCAAAGGCATGGCTTTCCCAAGAGTCTTCGGTGTCCACATTTTTGAGGGTAGCCGCAATGCCCCCTTGGGCGGCAACGGAGTGGGAACGAATGGGATGGGTTTTGGCCACAAGGGCAATGGGGGTCTCGGGGGCCAGCCGGCAAATTTCCAAAGCAGCCCGACAGCCTGCTAGGCCACCACCGACAATCACAACGCCAAAGTCTTGCATCGTCCGTTTGTTCAGCATCCTTTCCTATACTAGTTTGGCGATTAGGAGAGTGACGGCGGCAGCAAAGATGAAACCAAGATAAAAACAGTCGCAAAATGATCTTGCGCGCCTCACGCTGAATCGTTAGAGTGGCAGTACGGTTCTTTTTTCAGTGGGGTGCCCGAAGGCCGGTCTTCGCCACGACCGTTGAGGCAGAGTGGTTTTGATGCTTTTGCCTGGGTTCTCTCTCTGTGAAAAGAACTGTCATTCTACTGGAGGCAGCCGTCCTTGAGTGCATTTTTTCTTCACTATGGGGGGTGTGGGGTGCGCCATTGGTGCGATCGCGATCGGGCAGCGGTCATGCACCTCATTGCCAATGTCCTCAGTGAGTTTGGCCTTTCTTGGCAACCCGAGGGAGCCGATGCCGATGTGGTTCACGTTGAAGATTACTACCATCGCCGGGGTGGACAATTTTGGGTGGTGGAGCAAGCTGCGGAAGTCGTTGGCACAATTGCTTTCTATCCCATTCAGCGGGGCGAAGCGGCTGTGGAAATTCGCAAGATGTACCTTCATCCGCGGGTGCGTGGCCAAGGCCTAGGGACATTCCTCCTGCACCATCTGGAAGCAGCAATTCAAGCGGCGGGCTACCGCAAAATCTGGATTGAAACCGCCTCAGTGATGACTGTGGCTGTGCATTTGTACGAGAAGGCGGGCTATCGGCCCGCCACGGGTGTGGAAACGCAGCGCTGCGATCGGGTCTATGTCAAGGACGTAGTGCTCCATGGTATGGCTTCGATGGCTTCTGCCCCCTGCTAGTCTTATTCTCCTGCTGGTTTCCCCTGCCGTCTTTGGTCTCTGCCGCCAAGACTTGGCTCGCGCTATTGCACAGGAGATCCAAAATCCCCAATGGCAACGGGGACAGTGGGGCATTGTGGTGCGGGATTTGAGCAGTGGCGAGGTGCTCTACAACCACCAAGGGGAAAAACTCTTTTTGGTGGCTTCGAATGTGAAGCTGACCACGGTAGCTGCTGCCCTTGACTACTGGGGAGCGAGTCATCGCTTTGTCACCACCCTGAGCGCGCGATCGCCCGACCGAACAACCCTGCGTCTTCAGGGCAGTTTTGATCCCAGTTTCAGCAGCCAAGCCCTGCAACAAATGGCCACTAGCCTTGCTCAGCAGGGGATTCGCCAGATTCAAGTCTTGGAGCTTGGCGGCGTAACACCCGTGACGATTGAACCCACATGGGCAATCGAAGACCTCACGATGGGCAATGCCGCCGTCATTCTGCGCTTAAGTATTAATCAAAATGCCCTCAACCTAGAGGTGAGACCGCAACAGTTGGGTCAACCCTTAGCCCTACGGCAGCCGGAGACTAATTTTCGAGTGGTCAATGAGACCCGCACCGTGGCTCCCTCTGAGCCGGAATTTTTGGAAAGTGAGGTGCGCGGCCAGCAGATCATTGTGCGCGGTCAACTCCATAGGGGCAGTGAGCCAGCAGAAATGCGCATTCCCCTGCGGGAGCCCATCCCCTATCTTCAGCAGCAGGTGCAGCGTGCCTTTGCCCAAGCAGGCATTCAGGTGCAGCAGATTCGCCCTGTGGAAACAGCAGAGCCGTTACCGGATTTATTGGTGCGCCATGCCTCACCCCCCCTAGGCCAGTTAATCTTGCCAATTCTCCAAGAGAGTGACAATTTCTATGCAGAAATGCTCTTTGCAGCTCTGGAGGCTGCACAACCCGGTTATCGCCAACGTTACTTGGCGCAGATTGGGGTGCAAGGGGCTGTGTTAGTGGATGGTTCCGGACTGTCGCGGCAAAATTGGCTGACCCCCAATGGTTTAGTGACGCTGTTGCAACAAATGGCGCGCACCGATCATGCCTTGCTGTGGCGGCGATCGCTCCCCCTTGCGGGGCGATCCGGAACCCTGCGCCAGCGTCTGCGGGATACGGCAGCTCAGGATCGCGTCTGGGCCAAAACAGGGACTTTGCGAGGGGTGGCTGCCCTAGCAGGCTATGTGGAACCCCTCGAGGATCGCCCCCTAGTCTTTAGCATGGTTGTCAATCAAGCAGGGGAAACAACGGCACACCTGCGTGCGGGGTTGGATCGGATGGTGGTTCTGCTCGCCCAATTGCGGGCTTGCGATCGCGCCTCAGAGGTTGGGGGCGATCGCTGGGGGCTAGGGTTCCACCGTCATTTGTAATCTAGGGAACTGCGTTATAGTGTTCTCAAAAAGGGGTGCCGAATCTTGGCGAGCAGTGCTCAGGCTGTCGGCAATCGGCGGGGTAAATTTTAGGAGGTATCCAATGCTAACGGAAACGCGTCCGCGGGACGTTCAAGTGGCGGAAATTGCACCGGGGATTTTGGTTCTGCGATCGCGCACTTGGGATCGGCTGAAGTTTGAAGTAGAATATGGCCGCCAACAGGGAACCACCTCCAATTCCTACCTCATTCAGGCCCCCCAACCCACGCTTCTAGATCCGCCGGGGGAATCCTTTACCCAGATTTATTTACAAGAACTCCAGCAGCACATTGATCTGAGTCAACTGCGGTACCTGATTCTCAGTCATGTCAACTCCAATCGCCTTGCCACCGTCAAGGTCTTGCTGGAAAAAGCGCCCCAGATCACTATTGTCTGCTCTAAGGCTGCAGCAGTGGCATTGCGCTCTGCGGTTGGTGAGCAGTTGAATCTCTGGATTCCGCGGGCGGAAACCCCCTTGGAGTTGGGGGGCGATCGCCAACTCATGTTTATTGCCGCTGCTACGCCCCGCTGGCCCGATGGTCTAATGACCGTTGATCCCCAAAATCAAATTGTGTTCAGCGACAAGCTCTTTGGTGCCCATGTCTGTGGCGATAGTCTCTACGATGAGCAGTGGAAAAAACTGGATGAGGATCGTGCCTACTACTTTGAATGTTTGCATGCAGCACAAACCCGCCAAGTGGAAAGCATTTTGGATCGCTTGGCAGAACTGACACCGCCCCCGCGCCTCTATGCCCCCGCCCACGGCCCGATTGTCAAGTTTAGCCGTAGCCGCCTCTTTCAGGACTATCGCGACTGGTGCCAAGCCCAAACGGCACAGGACACCAAGGTAGCGCTTTTCTATGCCTCTGCCTATGGCAATACGGCAATTCTGGCCAATGCGATTGCCCAGGGGCTAACCGCCGCCGGCGTTCAAGTGGAAGCTGTTAACTGTGAAACCACTCCCCCAGCGGAAATGCAAGCCTTGATCCACAGTAGCGACGGCTTTATCATTGGCTCGCCCACCCTAGGAGGGCACATGCCGACCCAGGTGCAGACCGCCTTGGGCTTTATCTTGGCAGAAGGCAGCCAAACCAAGCTGGCTGGGGTCTTTGGCTCCTACGGTTGGAGTGGCGAGGCCATTGATGACATTGAGCAAAAGCTCGTTGATGCCGGCTATACCCTTGGCTTTGAAACACTGCGGGTGAAGTTTACCCCCACAGCTAGCGATCTTGAAAAATGCCAAATTGCTGCCAGCGAGTTTGCCCAAGCCCTGAAAAAACTGCGCAAGAGCCGCACTGTTCGCCCTCCCAGTCTAGCGGAGGCACAAGTGGATCGCACCGAACAGGCTGTGAATCGGGTGGTCGGTTCCCTGTGTGTTCTGACCACCCTACCCGAAGGGTGTTTTCACCTTACCCAAGCGGCGGCTATTTTGGTGTCGTCGGTCTCCCAAGCCTCTTTTCATCCCCCTGGCATCACGGTGTCCTTGCCCCAGGAATGGGCGGAAAGCCTCTGCCTAGTGGGCGATCGCTTTGTCTTGAATATTCTCAAGGAAGGCAGTCCCCTAGTACGTCAATTTCAGCAGGCGCAACGCCTGGGGGAGCAACAGCTAGCGACGCTTGGCCTCAAAAGCGCTGAGAGTGGTGCCCCCATTTTGCTCGATGCCCTTGCCTATTTGGAGTGCACCGTAGAGTCCCGCATGAACTGTGGCAATCACTGGCTCATCTATGCCGTGGTCGAAAGTGGCGAGTTGCTGCAAACCAGTGGCTTAACCGCAATCCAACATCGCAAAACCAGCAGTTAGCCCAGGCATCTAGAACGCGTTTTCAGCGGTTAATTCAGCCCCTTGTTGCTGCGCTAGCTCCTCGGGATGGGTGAGCAGATAAAGCATCGGCAAATCTTCTTCGCAAATATGGCGGACCACCAGAGTACCAATGGCCTCTATCGTTGCCGGCGTTAGGTTTTCAGGATGCCTGTGCACCTCCTCAAGCCGGCCACTCAAATCTCGCAGCAAATTTTGGTGAGCGGCACGGTGGGAGAGATAGAGGGGATGGTTGGCAGTAGCCATCAGGGTCTCTTCGTGCTGAAAGTGGCGTTCCGTTTCCCTGGCGCAGGCTTGTAACTGCGGCTTGACCTGGGAAAAGGTTGCCCCGGCGGCGATCGCCGAGCGTAGCTGCTGTAACATCTCCAAGAGTGCCTGATGCTCCTGATCGACCTTCGCCAAGCCAGAGACAAACGCTGCCTGCCATGCCAGCCCATCCATGAATAAACCCTCCCGATTGCAACGGGAAAAAGTATTTTGACCTATTGCCTTCAGCCTAGCTGCTTCCCATTGCAGCAGGTAGGCACTGTTACAAACCGTAGCGGACTAGGGCTTTTGGGCTAAGAAGGCTTAACCGCTACCCAATACTTACTCATAAAGTGGTGCTGCACCTCTTTGACCACCAGACCCGCCTTTTCTAAGCGAATGTTGAGATCATCCTCGATATAGTTGCGGTAAAAGGGCTCGTGGAAAAGGTTGGCAAAGTTTTCCATCATCGGACGCTGCTCTGGGGAATCCAAGGCTTGAATTGAGTCACAGATGACAAAGATGCCTCCCGGCTGCAGAACGCGGGCGCATTCATAGATCACGTTTTGGCGCACGGGGGCGGGCAGTTCATGGAAGAGAAAGACACAGGTGATGGCGCTAAAATAGCTATCCACGTAGGGCAGGCTTTCAGCGTTGCCCTGAATCAGTTGCGGCAGCGCACCCGCCTGGGTCGCCAGTAGGGCGTTGGCTTTGCGCAGGTAGGCGGGGGACAAATCAAGGCCAAAGAGCACCGCCGCTGGGAAAGCGTAGCGCAGTTGTTTTAGGGTGCGACCGGTGCCACAGGCAACATCGAGAATGCGCAGGGGTGGCGCGGGGGGATGAGCAACAAAATGTTGGGCAATGGGGGCAATCACCCGCCGCCGCATTGCATCTGCCGTGCCACCAAAGAGCAGTTCCACTTGGACATCGTAGAGGTTGGCGGAGGTTTCACTGAGGTAGCCATCGGTTTGGTAGTGGAAGTTCTGCCGATAGTACTGCGGATAGTCCTCAAGGCGCAGGTTTTTAGCAAACTCCTGAAATTGGCGCGATCGCGCCCGCTGCCACATCTGCGGCAAGTCTAGCAACAGCAGGGGATAAAAGCGGAGGAACTCTTCCCAAGGGGCATCAAAGAGCAGGGCAGCAGGATAGAAACCTGCGGCGGCGTCCTGCCAATCTTGCTGGAGTAGAGTTTCGTAGCGTTCCTTGAGCCAGGCTTGCAATTCGGGGCTGAGGGGTTGCGTCCGTTCTTCCGTGGGAAAGACCGTATTCAAAAGCCGCGCACTCAGGGTTTTGTGGGCGATCGCAAAAATGTTTTTACCCCATTGCAGGGCTTGATAGCTACTGTGAAGCGTCTCTTCCACAAAGGGCAACTGAGAGGCAAAGGGCGCAACCAACATAGCTCTTAACTAAACTTCATAATTTCCATTCCCCACTATATCGCAAACCCTAGGGGCAGTACCCCCGTTCGCGGTACCAAGTCACAGCGTCCCGCAGTGCCTCATCAATCGGCGTCTGGGGCAAACCCAATTCAGCCACAGCTTTGCGGGCATCGTAAAACATTTTTTGCTGGGCCATGCGCACCCCATCCACAGGAATCGCGGGGGGTTTGCCCAAAGCCCCCAGCACCACTTCATCCAACCAAGCCACCACTAAGGGAATCCCAATGGGAATTTCGCCAAGGGGGCGCGGCAGCCCAGTCATCGCGGCTAATCGTCCCAGAATGTCTGCCAGCGTTAGGTTTTGGTGACCGAGGATGTAGCGTTCACCCGTTTTGCCTTTTTCTAAGGCCAAAAGATGACCGATCGCCACATCCCGCACATGGATCAGGTTCAACCCCGTGTTGACGTAAAAGGGCATCTGTCGCCGTAAAAAGCGCAGGATGATTTCACCGGTGGGGGTGGGCTTTGCATCCCCAGCACCAATGGGGGTACTGGGGTTGACAATCACAATATCTTGGCCTTGGGAGATTGCCTCGTGAGCCACCTGCTCTGCCCAGTACTTGGAGCGCTTGTACTCGCTGATCAGCTTTTCGGGGGGGCTTTGGTAGGCTTCGGTGGTGGGTTGGCCACTGGGATCAACACCAATGGCGGCGACGGAACTGGTGTAAACCGTGCGCTCAATACCAGCCTCACGGGCAGCGGCCAAGATGCGACGGGTGCCCTCCACATTAACGGCATAGAGAAGGCGGCGATCGCGCCGCCACAGACTGTAATGGGCTGCAACATGGAAGAGCACTTGGCACCCCTCCATCAAGGTGACGAGGTCGCTAGTGCATAAATCCCCTTGCACCAGCTCCACATCCCATGGCTTGAGATGATCGGCCCGCTGCGGTTGTCGCACCAGGGCACGGACACGATAGCCCCCTTCTGCGAGAACCTGAGCCACATGGGTACCGACAAAGCCACTGGCACCCGTGAGAAAGGCGGTAGTGCTCAATCTGCCGCTGCCTCCATGCTACCGGGGGGCAGGACCGCTGCCGTGACAATTGCATCCTCCTCATCTAGCCGTTGCAGACGGACGCCCGTGGCCGATCGCGACTGTGAGGAAATGTCCATCACCTTTTGGCGAATGATGATGCCGCGACTGGTAACAATCATCAGTTCATCCTCGGCATTGACAATCCGCAGCGCCGCCAGTTGATCCTCATTGCTTTTGGCTTTGAACTTGGTGGCGGTAATGCCCATGCCAGCGCGGTTTTGCAGCCGGAACTGTTGCACCGGTACCCGCTTGCCGTAGCCATTGGTGGTGATCACCAGTACCCAAGGGCCTTCACTGTGAACGACTGTTTCCTCAGCATCTTCACTCTCGGCACGGTCATCCTCAGGGGTGGCGGCAAAACGGTTGGCGATCGCCGCCGGTAGAATATCCATCCCCACCAGTTCATCCCCCGGCCGCAGGCTCATGGATTTGACCCCCCGGGTGGCACGGCCAAGGGGGCGCAGTTGATCGTGACTGGCGCGAAAATGAATCGCCATGCCCTGGCGCGAGCCGATGATAATGGTGTCCTCTTCGCGGGTACGGCGCACCCACCGCAGTTGATCTCCCTCTTCAAGGGAAATCGCAATCAGGCCATTGGCGCGGATATTACTAAAGGCCGCCAGTGGTGTTTTCTTAATGAAGCCCTTACGGGTGAGCATCACGAGATACTCATCTTCACTAAATTCTTGGACAGCAATGACGGAGGTAATTTTTTCCTCGCGGGGAATGGGTAGCAGTTGAACAATGGGGGTGCCGCGGGCTTGGCGGGAGCCACTGGGAATTTGGTAGGCGGGCAAGGCATAGACTAAACCGCGATCGCTAAAGAAAAGAATGCGATCGTGATCATTACAGCTAAAGAAGTGCTCAACGGCATCATCTTCCTTAATCTCTGCTCCTTTGCGTCCCCGGCCATCGCGACTTTGGGCTTCAAAGGTATCCACCGGCATCCGCTTGATGTAGCCCTGCTGGGTAACGAGAATGACGGATTTATCGTTGGCAATTAAATCGGTGTCGCTAATCTCCCCATCCGCTTGTACAATTCGCGATCGCCGCGGCGTGGCATACTTGGCCTTGAGTTCTGTCACTTCTTTTTCAATAATCTCCAGTACCCGCTGCCGATGGGCCAAAATATCCCGGTAATCGGCAATTTGCCGCTGCAGCTCCGCATGCTCCCGCTCAATTTTTTCCGCCTCTAGGGCGGTGAGGCGCCGCAGTTGCATCTGTAAAATGGCATCGGCTTGGGCCTCACTGAGGGCATAGGTTTGCATCAATTGCTGGCGAGCAAGGGCAGTGTCACTGGCGCTGCGAATGAGTTGAATCACGGCATCGAGATTGGCCAGCGCCACCAGCAATCCTTGGAGCAGGTGATCCCGTTCTTCGGCCTTGCGCAGGGCATAGCGGGTACGGCGGGCGATCGCCTCTTCGCGGAAACGAAGGAACACCTCTAAACTGCGCTTGAGGGTCAGCAGTTGCGGCTCGCCGTTGACGATCGCCAGCATATTGGCCCCAAAATTGACCTGTAGCGGCGTTTGCTTGTAAAGATTGTTCAGCACCACGCGGGGGTAGGCATCCCGCTTTAGCTCAATCACCACCCGAATCCCATCGCGATCGCTTTCGTCGCGCAGATCGGCAATGCCCTCAATTTTTTTCTCATTGACCAACTCGGCAATTTTTTCCATCAGTGCTGCCTTGTTGGTTTGGTAGGGTAACTCCGTAACGATAATGGCCTCACGGGGTTGGCGACCCGGCGCTTCAAGGGTTTCAATCGTGGCCACTGCCCGCAGCGTAATCGAACCGCGACCGGTGGTGTAGGCCTCTTCAATCCCCCCTTGGCCGAGGATATGCCCCCCGGTGGGAAAATCAGGTCCCGGAATGTAGTGCATTAGCTCGCGATCGCTGATCTGAGGATGATGGATTAGGGCCACCAGCCCATCCACCAGTTCCCCCAAGTTATGGGGCGGGATATTCGTGGCCATCCCCACGGCAATGCCGGAGGTCCCATTGAGCAGCAACTGGGGAATGCGTGCCGGTAAAACCAGGGGTTCCTGCTGGGAGCCATCAAAGTTATCCACAAAGTCCACGGTTTCCTGCTCAATGTCCTGCAACAGGGCTTCCGTGGCCAGGGCTTGCAGCCGACACTCGGTGTACCGCATTGCCGCCGGTGGATCGTTGTCAATGGAGCCAAAGTTGCCATGACCCTCAATGAGGGGGTGACGCATGGAGAAGTCCTGAGCCATCCGCACCAGGGCATCATAGACCGCCGAATCGCCGTGGGGGTGATATTTCCCTAGCACTTCCCCCACCACACGGGCACATTTGCGAAAGGGGCGATCGCTGGTCAGCCCCAACTCGTGCATTGCATAAAGAATCCGGCGGTGGACCGGTTTGAGACCATCGCGGGCATCGGGAAGGGCACGCCCAACAATGACGCTCATGGCATATTCAAGGTAGGAGCGCGAAATTTCCTCCCGTAACTCAGTGGGAATGATCCGAGAAGAATCAGCAGCAAAGCTCATGGGCGTGTTCTACCAAGCAATTGATCTGGAAGCCTTGTTGTTCAGGTGGAAAATTTAATGATATCACGCTCGCCCGAAGCCAACCTCAACCCCTCTCTGCTGCGGCATTCTAGCCCTCAAGTCCGCCGCGGCGAGCGCTGGTTTTGCTGGGCCGATAGCCAAACCTTAACAATCTCTTGCTTTGGCGTTTCTGGATCCAAAAGAAACCCCTATAATAGCGAAAGACCCTATACGTTGCTCCATTGCCAGCACTCTCTAATCCCTAACTGTCGCCTTGGCTCACCCGTGGGAGTCGTGGCGTTTTTCAGTCCCTAGAGCAGGTTGCTGTTGCCAAGACAACGTTTGAATCCCTCAGTCGATTGAACGCTTTCAGACCCATGCAACAATCCACCTTTGCTTCCTCCGTGCATCAAGTTGGTTACCATGGACAGCCTTGGCTTGTGGCCGAGCGAGATGCCTGTGGTGTGGGTTTTGTTGCCCATCGCAAGGGGGTGGCCAGTCACCGCATCTTGACCCAAGCCCTTGAGGGATTGACCTGCCTTGAACACCGGGGGGGCTGTAGTGCCGATCGCGATTCCGGGGATGGCGCTGGCATCATGACGGCGATTCCGTGGGAATTGTTGCCGGAGTTTGGTGTGCCGCGACAGCGGATTGGGGTGGCGATGATCTTTTTACCCCAAGGGGCGGCAACAGCAGTGGCCAAAGCCATTGTTGAAAAAGTCCTCAGTGAAAATGAGCTGCGCCTGTTGGGCTGGCGACCTGTGCCCGTGAACCCCAGTGTGTTGGGGGTGCAAGCAAAACAAACTCAGCCTCAGATTGAGCAGCTTTTTGTGGCTTCGAGCAAAGCCAGTGGCGATGAACTGGAGCGGCAACTCTATTTGACCCGCAAGCGCATTGAGCGCGCGATCGCCCAAACGAAAGCCGACTGGCAACGGGACTTTTATATTTGTTCCTTCTCGACCCGCACGATTGTCTATAAGGGCATGGTGCGATCGGTGGTGCTGGCCCAGTTTTACGACGATCTACGCAACCCGAAGTACATTACCCCCTTTGCTTTGTATCACCGGCGCTTTAGTACCAACACAATGCCCAAGTGGGCCTTGGCGCAACCAATGCGGATGCTGGGGCACAATGGCGAAATCAATACCCTCCTAGGGAATATTAACTGGATGCGGGCGCGCTCTGCTCAATTGAGCCATCCCTACTGGGGAGATGCCTTTGCCGACCTGCTGCCCATTGTTAATGCCGAAAACAGCGACTCCGCGAACCTCGACAACGTTCTTGAACTGCTGGTGCAATCGGGACGACAGCCCTTGCAGGCAATGATGATGCTGGTTCCCGAGGCCTATCAAAATCAGCCCGATTTGGCGGATCACCCAGAGGTGGTGGACTTTTATGAATACTACGGCGGCCTTCAAGAGGCTTGGGATGGTCCTGCCTTGGTGGCCTTTTCCGATGGCAAAATTGTCGGCGCCACCCTCGATCGCAATGGCCTGCGACCCGCCCGCTACACCCTCACCAGTGATGACCTAGTGATTGTGGCTTCGGAGGCGGGCAGTATTCAAATTGACGAAGCAACGGTGATTGAAAAAGGCCGTCTAGGTCCCGGGCAGATGATTGCCGTTGACTTGGAGCACCAAGAACTGCTCACCAACTGGCAAATCAAGCAGCGGGTGGCACAGCAGCAGCCCTACGGTGAATGGCTGAAAACCTATCGCCAAGAGCTTACTCCCCAACCCTACGGCGAAGCCCCCACACTTGATCCGCAAACCTGCCTGCAACAGCAAATGGCCTTTGGCTTCAGTGCCGAAGATGTGGAAATGATCATTGAGGCCATGGCGAAGGACGGCAAGGAACCCACCTTCTGCATGGGGGACGACATTCCCTTGGCGGTGCTGTCTCAGCAACCCCACTTGCTCTACGACTACTTCAAACAGCGCTTTGCCCAAGTGACCAATCCCGCCATTGATCCGCTGCGGGAAAAACTGGTGATGTCACTGGTGACTCGCCTTGGTAAGCGAGGGAATCTGCTCGTTGAAAGCCCGGAACATGCTCGCCTCCTGCAACTCAATTCACCCCTGATCAACGAGGCGGAGCTAGAGGAAATTCTCAAGGCCCCCTTTGGCACCACTCGCCTTTCAACGCAGTTTGCGATCGCCGGGGGGCCTGCGGCGCTTGAGGCTGCTGTGGATCGGCTCTGCGCACAGGCCGCCGCTGCAGTGGCAGCAGGTGCCGAAATCCTGGTGCTCAGCGATCGCCACAACCTTGCCGGCGAACCCCATCTTCTGGATGCGGACACCTCCTACATTCCGCCCCTATTGGCCGTCGGTGCAGTGCACCACCACTTGATTGCCCAGGGCATTCGCCGGCGGGTCTCCCTGGTGGTGGAAACCGCCCAATGCTGGAGTACCCATCACTTTGCCTGTCTGATTGGCTATGGGGCGGGGGCAGTGTGTCCCTACCTGAGCTGGGAAACGAT
This sequence comes from Thermosynechococcus sp. M3746_W2019_013, assembly GCF_015296045.1. Lineage (NCBI taxonomy): Bacteria > Bacillati > Cyanobacteriota > Cyanophyceae > Acaryochloridales > Thermosynechococcaceae > Thermosynechococcus > Thermosynechococcus sp. M3746_W2019_013. Next base: position 61,564 of record NZ_DVDW01000051.1, read on the forward strand.
TCGCCAGTGGTGGCATAGCGATCGCACCCAAAGCTTGATGGCCAAGGGCAAACTACCGCAGCTGACGCTGCAACAGGTGCAGGCCAACTATCGCAAAGCAGTCGAGGAGGGACTCCTAAAAATCCTCTCCAAGATGGGCATCTCTTTGATTGCTAGTTACCGCGGTGCCCAAATTTTTGAGGCCATTGGCATTGGCGATGACCTGCTCAAGAAGGCCTTCGTTGGCACCACGTCGCGGGTGGGGGGTCTTACCCTCCAAGACTTGGCTCAAGAAACAATTGCCTTTCACCACAAGGCCTTCCCCGAACTCACCGCCAAGAAACTGGAGAACTTTGGCTTTGTCCAATTCCGTCCCGGTGGCGAGTACCACATGAATAATCCGGAGATGGCCAAGGCACTCCACAAGGCGGTGAGTAGCAATAGCTATGACCATTACGAGGTCTATCGTCGCCAACTCACCGGTCGGGTACCCACAGCACTGCGGGATCTATTAGACTTCCAAAGCGATCGCCCCAGTATTCCCCTAGAGGAGGTTGAACCCGCCAGTGAAATTGTCAAACGCTTCTGTACGGGGGGGATGTCTTTGGGGGCCCTCTCGCGGGAAGCGCATGAGGTGCTAGCGATCGCCATGAACCGCCTCGGCGCCAAATCCAACTCCGGCGAGGGCGGTGAAGATCCCATTCGTTTTCAAGTGCTCACGGATGTGGATGCCCAGGGGCACTCTCCCCAATTTCCCCATCTGCGGGGCTTGCGCAATGGCGATACCGCTAGCTCAGCAATTAAACAGGTAGCCTCCGGTCGCTTTGGCGTCACCCCCGAGTATTTGATCAATGCCCAGCAAATTGAAATTAAGATTGCCCAGGGGGCGAAACCGGGGGAAGGGGGGCAACTGCCGGGCAGCAAAGTCAGCCCCTACATTGCCATGCTGCGGCGCTCCAAGCCGGGGGTGTCTTTGATCTCACCGCCGCCCCACCACGACATTTACTCCATTGAGGATTTGGCGCAACTCATCTTTGATCTGCATCAGATCAACCCCCAAGCGCAAGTCTCTGTGAAGCTGGTGGCCGAAATTGGTATTGGTACGATTGCTGCTGGGGTCGCCAAGGCCAACGCCGATGTGATTCAAATTTCCGGTCACGATGGTGGCACTGGCGCGTCACCCCTAAGTTCGATTAAGCATGCCGGCAGTCCCTGGGAACTGGGCCTAACGGAGGTGCACCGCGTTCTCCTAGAAAACCAACTGCGCGATCGCGTGATTCTGCGGGTGGATGGTGGCCTCAAGTGTGGCTGGGATGTGGTCATGGGAGCCCTGATGGGTGCCGAGGAATTTGGGTTTGGTTCGGTGGCCATGATTGCTGAGGGCTGTATCATGGCACGGATTTGCCACACCAATAACTGCCCCGTGGGGGTGGCTACTCAAAAAGAGGACCTGCGCAAGCGTTTCCCCGGCCTCCCTGAGCATGTGGTGAACTTTTTCCTCTTTATTGCTGAAGAGGTGCGCTCCATTCTGGCAAAACTGGGCTATCGCACCCTCAATGAGATCATTGGCCGCGCCGATTTACTGGTGCCGCGGCAGGATGTCACCCTGACCAAGACTGGCCCCCTGAATTTGGCTTGCCTCACAAAGCTGCCCGATACGCGGAGCGATCGCCGCTGGTTGCAGCACGAAACCGTGCACAGTAACGGTGCCGTGCTCGATGATGAAATTTTGGCACGCCCAGAGGTGCAAGCCGCCATTGAGAAGCAGCAAACCGTTGAACTAGAGCTGCCCATTGTCAACACCGATCGCACCGTGGGGGCACGCATTGCCGGTGTCATTGCCAAAAAGTACGGCAACACTGGTTTTGAAGGTCAGATTACCCTCAACTTCCGAGGCAGTGCTGGCCAAAGCTTTGGGGCCTTCAATTTGCCGGGGATGATTCTGAACCTCACCGGCGAGGCCAACGATTACGTGGGCAAGGGAATGCACGGGGGTGAAATCATTATCAAGCCCCCTGCCAATGCCCCTTACGCAGCTGCGGACAACGTCATTATTGGCAATACCTGCCTCTATGGCGCCACGGGTGGGTTCCTCTTTGCCAATGGCCGTGCTGGTGAGCGCTTTGCTGTTCGCAACTCCAAGGCCTATGCGGTTGTGGAGGGCACAGGGGATCACTGTTGTGAATACATGACCGGTGGGGTGGTTGTGGTCTTGGGTACCACGGGTCGCAATGTGGCTGCCGGTATGACAGGGGGCTTGGCCTACGTTTTGGATGAAGCCGGTAACTTCCCCGCCAAGGTCAACCCTGAAATTGTCAAGCTGCAGCGGGTCACCTCTGCCATTGGCGCCGCTCAACTCAAGCAACTCATTATTGCCCACCACGAGCGCACGGGCAGTGCCAAGGCGGCCATGATTCTCGAGCGATGGGAGCAGTATTTGCCCCTCTTTTGGCAGGTGGTGCCGCCCTCGGAAGCCAATACACCGGAGGTGGTGGGGGAGGCAGCACCCCAGACGGATAGTAAAGTCCTGAGTCCCCTTTCCTAAAGCCTTGCTCTTTTCTAGCTAGCCTAAAATAAAAAAAACATAGGGGGGCGATCGCCATGCTCAGCAAGCTATCCTTTCGCCATAAGCTTTTGCTGGGAACGCTATTGCCCATCGTGGTCATCTACACTGGCCTCTTTCTCTACATTCGCTCGCGGGTCATCCGCCGCAGTACCGCTGACTATGAAGCGTGGCAGCGGGAATTAGCGTCACTCTATGCCCAGCAATTTAGCAATGCTCTACAGGAAATCACGGGGCTGGCAACCACCAGTGCCAATGCCTTAGAAGCGTTTCCTGCCGTCCGTGAGGAGGAGCTGTATTCATTTCTGCGTCGCAATCTCAAAATCAGCCGTTTAGCCTATGGGACAGCAATCGCTTTCACCCCCTACAGCTTCTCCCCTCGCAAACGCTTATTTGCCCCCTACGTCTACAGAGACATACATCGCAACAGACTGGTACAAAAGGACACTGGGCGCATCTACGACTACACCCAGGTCAGATGGGACTGGTACAGGGAAGCTATCCGCACTGGCCAACCGCAATGGAGTGATCCCTACTTTGATGCAGGGGCAGGTAATGCCTGGATGGTGACCTATGCCGTTCCCTTTTACCGCCAGGGGCAAATTCGCGGTGTTGCCACGGTGGATGTGGCACTGCCAACGCTGCAACAGGAAATCGATATCCAAGGGCTACGGCAGGCGCAGTTTTTTGTTCTGGATCGCAAGGGACGGATTATCTTCCACGGGGATCCTCAGCTCATTGGCCAGTCAATCCTCTACATTGCCAAGGAGTACAACCGCAGTGATCTGGCGGCTTTGGCTAAAGCGATGATCAGTGGCCACAGTGGCCATCTTTGGATGACTGATTGGGTCTCCAATGAGCAGCAATGGTTTTTTTACACCCCAATTCCCGAAGTTGGTTGGAGCCTGGCCATCCGGGTGAGGGAAGAGGCGCTGCTGGATTTTATTCATCAAGAAACATGGGCAGGTCTGCTGATACTCGTCGTCTCCTTTGGTTTGATTAGTCTGGTGACTTTGGGGGTTACCGGCTATATGGTGCGCCCAATTCAGAGGTTGGCTGCCGCTGCTCACAAAATTGCCCTCGGCAATCTGGACATTGCAGAGGAGGTAGATACCCACAGCCAAGATGAGTTGGGGAACCTCGGTCGCACCTTTGTGGATATGGCGGCACAACTCCAGGAGAGTTTTGATGAACTCCACCACTTTAATCAGCGGCTTGAAGAAAAGGTGAAGCAGCGTACTGCTGCCCTTGAGGCCGCCAACCAACAACTGAGCGAAAAAGAACGGGTGCTCCATGATCACAATGTTGCCCTTGTTCAGCTCAGCCAATCTCCCCATGTACAGCAGGGGCACTTTCGCATGGCCTTGCAGGAGATTATTCAGGTCACGGCAACAACACTGCGCGTCCAGCGGGCTTCGGCATGGGAACTCCAGGGCGATCGCCTGAAGTGTGTTGTGCAGTATGACCCCGCCGCCAATAACCATTCTCAACCCACGTACCTCACCCATTCCCCCTATCCGGAGTACCTAAAACTGCTGCGTACGGGTGAACCCCTCGTCGTCAATGATTTACTCACGGATCCGCGCACCCACGAACTGCGGGAGTATGCCAGAGTGCAACGGGTGTATTCCCGCATTGATGCCCCGATCATCTTCAATGGCCAATTATTGGGAGTGATCTGTGTTGAGAGTATTGGTGAGCATCGGGTTTGGCTAGTGGAGGAACGCAGTTTTGTCTCCAATGTCGCTGATATTGTGACCATTGCCCTTGCTGCTCATCAACGCCATCAAGCGGAGCGGGAGCTGCTCAAGGCTAAGGAAGCCGCGGAGGCCGCCAATAAAGCCAAAAGTATTTTCCTGGCCAATATGAGCCATGAACTGCGCACCCCCCTCAATGCCATTCTCGGCTTTAGTCAAATTTTGCTCAGCGATCGCACCCTTGCACCGCAGCATCGCCAAACCCTTGAAAAGATTAATCGCAGTGGCGAACACCTGCTGGGTTTGATTAACGATGTCCTAGACATGGCCAAAATTGAGGCTGGACGGATGATACTTCAGAAAACCACCTTTGATTTGCGGCGGATGCTGCGGGATCTGGAAGAGATGCTGAAGGTGCGAGCTGAAGCCAAGGGGTTACGTCTGGTCTTTGATTTGCCTGCTAATCTGCCTGTGGCGGTGACGACCGATGAAATGAAGCTCCGCCAGGTGTTAGTCAACCTCCTGGGAAATGGCATTAAATTCACCAAGGAGGGGAGCGTCTGCCTCAAGGTCAGCTATCCAGCCCCAGATCCCCCTCGCCTTGCCTTTGAAGTCAGTGATACAGGTATTGGCATGACTCCGCAGGAGTTGAAGATGCTTTTTCAGCCCTTTGTCCAAACCGATAGCAGTAAAAAAGTCAGCGAAGGTACCGGTCTGGGGTTGGCCATTAGCCGCCAGTTTGTGCAATTGATGGGGGGGAATATTCAGGTGCGTAGCACCAAGGGGAAAGGCAGCCACTTCTACTTCGAAGTGCCAATTGACCTTGGAGATCCCCGATCGCTACAGCAGGAAAAGGCACAAGCTATTGTTGGCCTGCGATCGCCCACCTCAGAAGTCCGCATTCTGGTGGTGGATGATATTCCTGAAAATCGCCAACTCCTCACTCAACTCCTAGAACCGGTCGGATTTCGTTGTCGCGAAGCTAGCAATGGTCAAGAGGCAGTGGAGATCTGGCGAGCATGGCAGCCCCATGCCATTCTCATGGATATTCGGATGCCCGTCATGGACGGTAAAACGGCCACGCGACAGATCAAGAAAGAAGTGGGCGATCGCCTGCGGCGCGGCGAAGTCGTCTGCTCCCCGAAAATTCTTGCCGTTACCGCCAGTAGCTTTGAGCAGGACAAACAGGAACTGCTGAATCTTGGTTGTGATGACTATATTGCCAAGCCCTTCCATCCGCAAACGATTTTTGAACAACTCGCCGCCCAGTTGCACCTAGAGTATGCCTACGAGGATGCTCTATCCCCCCCAAGTGCCCCCCCTCCTCAGGGACTTGATCCAGCCGCCTTAATGGTGATGCCTCGCCCTTGGATTGCTGAACTCCAAGCCGCCGCCAAAAAGCTCAATGCCAAACGTATTCGCGAACTGATTGCTGAGATCCCACCCGAAGAAGCCGCCTTGATTGCCGGCCTGCAGCAACTAGTGAAAACATTCCGCTTTGATAAGATTGTTGAATTAACGCTGATTTAATGTTCACACTGACGCAACTTTGCCCTACACCATTGGAAAATGCCCGTCAGTTGCACCTCTCATTGACCGCAGAGGAACGGTGTTGCAGTCGTCTCCATTGCCACAGTGATGAGGGGGAGTCACTGTATCTGAAGCTGCCCCGTCAAATCACCCTAGAGCCGGGCGATCGCCTTCGGGACGAGGACGGCACGGTGGTAGTCACAGTTCACGCCAAACCCGAACCCACGCTAAAGGTGATGGCTACCACTCCCCTTGACCTTCTACAGGCCGCTTACCATCTCGGGAATCGCCACGTCCCCTTGGAAATTCACGCCGATTATCTTCGCTTGGGCGCAGATTCCGTGTTGCAAACCATGCTTGAACAGCGGGGCTTGACGGTGACGTTTGAAGTCGCTCCCTTTTGTCCCGAACGCGGTGCCTACCATGCTCACTGATTCAGCGCTTTTAGCCTTGCTTCAGTGGGCGAGTCCGGCTCTACCGATTGGCGGCTTTAACTACTCCGAGGGCTTGGAGACTCTCATTGCCCAAGGCAAGATCACCTCAGCAGCAGCCCTACAGGACTGGCTAAGCTTTGAACTGGCCTTTGGCAGTGCCCACTTGGAAACAGTAGTCATGGTGCGGGTCTATCGAGCGATCGCCAAGGGTGATTTTGACGCCGTTCACCAGTGGAATGCATGGCTCTCGGCTGCCCGCGAAAGTGCCGAACTGCGCGCCCAAAATTGGCAAATGGGAACAGCATTGATCAACCTTGTCGCTGCCCTCGGTCGCTTACCCCCCGAACTTCAGACTGGCCAGCCCTACCCTTGGAATACCAGTGTTGCCTTTTGTATTGCCGCTGCCCTTGCAGACATTCCCCTAGAAAACGCACTTTTAGGCTATCTCCACAGTTGGGTCACCACCCTGATCAATGCAACGGTGAAACTGATTCCCCTTGGTCAGACAGCAGGGCAAGTACTTCTGCGCCAACTTCAGCCGCAAATTCAGCAGACGGTACAGCAAAGCTTAAATGTGACTGACCATCACTTAGACGATAACTTAAACTTAGAAAGCTGTACGTTGGGCTTAGCCCTCGCCAGTATGCAGCACGAAACGCTCTACTGCCGCCTATTTCGGAGTTAATTGTCTAGCCCATGATTTCCGTTGAAACAGCCGTTGACCTTATTCAGCAGCATTTGCCCGCTTGGGGCACAGAGATCATTTCCTTGACTGAGCCTTGGTACAGCAGACTGGCGGTAGCGATTACCAGCGATCGCCCCTACCCGCCCATTGACCGCATCATGGTGGATGGCATTGCCCTTAACTGGGCAGCCTATCAGTCTGGTCAGCGTGCTTTTCCGATTCTGGGGGTGGTTCCCGCGGGTGAAGTACCGCCAACACTCACGGATACGCAAGCCTGTTTTGAAGTTATGACCGGTGCGGCCTTGCCCCAAGGCTGTGATCTGGTGATTCCCTATGAAGCCCTAGAGATTCGCGACGGTGTTGCCCATATCCTACGTGCGGCAGCGTGGTCGTCCTATCAATTTGTCCACCGCTGTGGCAGTGATGCTGCTGCCGGTCAACCCGTTTTGGCCGCTGGTACCCCTTTGCACAGTCCAGCGTGGGGCATTCTTGCCTCTGTGGGACAGACCGAAGTGTGTGTTCAGCGCACCCCCCGCACCCAAATCATTGCTACAGGCAATGAACTGATTGCGCCCCACGAAACACCCCAGCCCCATCAGCTGCGACTCTCCAATGCCTATGCTTTGATGGCCGCCCTCAAGCACCAAGGCTATACCCAAGTCAGCATCACCCATTTGCCCGATGATCCAGTACAACTGGCAACCCACTATTGCCAAGCGAGCCAAGACTACGACCTTCTGATTTACTGCGGTGGCGTTTCCAAGGGTAAGTTTGACTATCTGCCACAACTCTGGCGCAATCAAGGTGTCCAGCAGTATATCCACGGTGTTGCCCAGCGTCCTGGAAAGCCTCTCTGGTTTGGCGTGGATCACCGCCAGCAAACGGCCGTATTTGGTTTGCCGGGGAACCCGGTTTCCAGTTTGGTATGTTTACACCGCTATCTATTGGACATTCCGCCCCTCTATGCCCGCTTGGCTGCTCCCTTCTACTTTGAGAAACCCTTAACCTACTTTTTACCCGTTAAACTAGAAACTACAAAAACCGCTGAGCTGATTGCCCACCCTCGGCCGATGCAAAATTCTGGTGATTTTTTGGTTTTGGCTGATAGCGATGGATTTTTAGAACTGCCTGCCTCTCAAGAAGCCTTTGCCGCGGGCGAGTGCTATCGCTATTTTCCGTGGAGTTAGGAGTCATGGTTGTAACCGGGGCCATTCCTAGACAACATCTGCGGGATACCCAAGGGCGCTCAATTCGCAAGTTACGCCTCTCAGTTACGGATCGCTGTAATTTGCGGTGTACCTACTGCATGCCCCTAGATGCAGCCTTCATGCCTACCCAGACCTACCTCACCCCAATTGAGTATGCCACGATTGTAGCTGAACTGGTGGAACTGGGGATTGAATCGGTGCGGCTGACAGGCGGCGAGCCACTGTTGCGAGCGGAGTTTCCTGAGATTGTGGCCGCTTTGGTAGCAGTGGGTGTACCGGAACTGCGCTTAACCACCAATGGCATTCGCCTTATTCCCTTTTTGCCCCTGCTTGATCGCTATGGTGTACGACGTTTAAATATTAGCCTTGATAGCTTAGACCCCCAGACCTTTGCAGCAATTAGCCATGGCCACCATTTGGAAGCAGTCAAGGAAGCAATTGCCACCGCTGCTGACCAAGGGTTTCAAGTCAAGCTAAACATGGTTGTGATGGCGGGCGTCAATGATCACGAGTTGGTGCCAATGGTGGAGTACGCCAAAGCCTTAGGGGTTGAGGTGCGTTTTTTGGAACTGATGCGCATTGGCCATGCCTGCCACTTGGGGAGTGATCGCTTTGTTAGTGCCGCCACCATGATTGAGCACCTGCGCCAGTACTACGATTTGCGTCCTGTCCCTCGTCCTCAAGATTCCACCTCGTTTAACTTTGAGACCGCCTGTGGGGCTCAGATTGGCTTCATTGCTTCAGAATCGCAGCCCTTTTGTGGCCACTGCTCTCGCTGGCGATTGTCGGCAGATGGTGTCTTAAGGGCGTGTCTATTTAAAGAAGCGGGGGTTTCCCTGCGGGGCTTGAGCAAAGCTGAACGCTATGCTGCCTATGGGCAAGTGTTAGGAATGAAACCCAGCCTGCGCAGCGCAGAAGTTCACCATGCGATGCACCAAATTGGAGGCTAAGAGAATGCTCTCCCACATCAATGAGAACCAGCAACCTCAGATGGTGGATATTAGCGAGAAATCGGTAAGCGATCGCCGGGCGGTGGCAGAAGCCCTCGTTGAATTGCCGCCTGTCTTTCAGGCCTATAGGGAAGGGGAGGAGCTCTTCCTGAAAAAAGGGCCGGTGCTGCAAACGGCAATTATTGCCGGCACAATGGCGGTGAAACGTACCGCCGCAGCCATTCCCTTTTGCCACCCGCTACCCATTACCAGCTGTCGTTTTGAAACCCACATTGACTCCCTGGAGAGTGGCCTTCGGATTCGCCTGCGCTGTGAAGTCAAAACCCGCGATCGCACCGGGGTGGAAATGGAAAGTCTGCATGGAGTGACGATTGCAGCCCTAACAATTTATGACATGTGCAAAGCCCTCAGTCCCCAAATTGGGATTCGGGAGGTGCGCCTTCTGGCCAAAAGTGGTGGCAAGAAAACCCTAGGTCAATATCCCCTCTTTGGTCTTGTGCTCACCGGCGGCCAAAGTCAGCGCATGGGACAGGATAAAGCTCTTCTTGACTATTACGGCCAACCCCATGCCCAATACCTCTACAACTTGTTGGCACAATACTGTGAACAGGTCTTTCTTTCAGCCCGAACCAATCAATGGCAGGGAACGCCCCTTGCTGATCTGCCCACTCTCCCAGACACCCTTCCCCAGATTGGGCCAATTGCCGGTCTCTTAACTGCCTTGCGCGCCTATCCCGAAGTGAACTGGTTCGTGGTGGCCTGTGACTTACCCTATTTGACCGCGGAAACCCTTGCTCCCCTACTGCACCACTACCGCGAAGATGTGGTGGCCACTTGCTATCACCATCCCCAAGAGGGCTTCCCAGAGCCACTGTGTGCGATTTATACCCCCCAAGCTCTGCCAGTGTTTGAAGCTGCCTATGCAGAGGAGATCTACTGCCCTGTGAAAATTCTCCAGCGATCGCCCTGCCAGTGCATCACCCCACCTCAGCCGACGATTACTGCCAACATCAACACCCCCGAAGAGTATCTTGAAGCTCTACACCATGTCCGACGCCCCTAAAACACCTAGAACAATTTACTTGCGCTACTTTGCCCAGCTGCGGGAGCAAAGCGCACGGGAACAGGAGGAGCGAGTGACCACTGCCCAAACCTATGGTGAGCTATACCAAGAACTAAAGACCCAGTACGGGTTTACCCTTGATCTGGCTCAGATTAAGGTTGCGGCTAATGATACGTTTGTGGCACTGGATCAACCCCTACGAGCTGGAGATGAGGTCGTCTTTATTCCCCCCGTTGCTGGGGGTTAACTAACCGATGGTGATTCAGCAGTTTTCTCTAACTAATACACCCCTAGAGCCAGCCCAGCTGTGGCAGCCCCTTGCCAGCTTGAGGGCCGGTGCCTTTGTTAGCTTTGAGGGCTGGGTACGCAATCACAATCACGGCAAGATCGTCACTGCCCTAGAATATGAGGTCTATCCCGCCTTGGCCCTCAAGGAAGGGGACCAAGTTCTAGCAGAAGCCATTGAGAAATTTGACTTGCTGGGGGCGATCGCCTGCCATCGCTATGGAAGACTCACTCTTGGCGAGATTGCTGTCTGGGTAGGGGTAACGGCACCTCATCGCAAACAAGCCTTTGCTGGTGCGGCCTACATCATTGATGAAATCAAACACCGCCTGCCCATTTGGAAAAAGGAATACTATTTAGATGAGCCAGCGGTTTGGGTATCTTGTCGTAACCATTGCCATTCCAGTGCTCTTTAAATCCTCTTTAACGGGAAAAGTCATTCCCATGGCAGCAGCAAATAAACATAAATAAACATAAACAGTGAGGAAATCTCAGGTTATCCCTTCTGAAGGTTGATGTGCTACACAGAATCGAGAATTTTCCAAAGCTGTATCACTGAATACCCTTTTCTATGTAGGAATCGCATAGCATTGGGGGCGGTTAAACCATTGAGGCACAGAGGGAATGTTGCGACTGGATCAGTTGCAATCCTTTTTGGCTATTGCTGAAACAGGAAGCTTTCAGGCGGCAGCGCGACGGTGTGGAGTGACACAGCCAACAATTAGTCGGCAAATTCAGGCCTTAGAACAATGTTTTGGGATGCAACTCTTGCACCGCTCGAACCCAGTCAAATTGACAGTGGCAGGAGATCTCTTTTTGCACCGCGCTCAGCGCATTTGCCAAGAGTGGCGGGCAGCCAATGCTGAACTCAAAGCCATGCAAAATGGCCAGCAGCAGGAACTCTGCATTGCTGCTATTCACTCCATTTGCCGCTACTTTTTGCCCGGACTGTTACCAGCGTTTTGCCAAGCGTTTCCCAAAATGCAGTTGCGAGTAACAGCCCTGGGGAGCGATCGCGCCCTCAAGGTTCTCCAAGACGGACTAGTGGATTTAGCCATTGTCATGGGCGATCGCCACCTTTTAAAACAGTCTGAGTGGGTAGTTGAACTCCTCTACAGTGAGCCAGTGCAAGTGCTAATGGCTGCTGAACACCCCCTCGCGGTTAACGAAACCTTGCCATGGCAACTATTGGCCACTTTTCCCCATGTAGTGTTCAAAGACGGCTATGGCATGCGCCGCTTAGTCAACGAAGAATTTAGCCGTCGAGGCCTGTCTTGGCAACCTGCCCTAGAACTCAACACTCCTGAGGCTTTTATTGCGGTGATTCGCGAAAGTGAAATGGTGGCTTTGCTACCGCGCTCAGCTCTCCAGGAAGCTCTCGAGGATCCCACCCTAGTGATTCGTGATTTGGCGGCACCCCCACCGCCGCGGCAAGTGTTGGCCATTACCACCCGCGATCGCCTGACCTTACCTCCTGTTGCCCAATTGCTCAAATTGATCCGCGAGCAGGCTGCCCATGAGTCTTGTCTTTCGTGATTTGCTAAAAAAAGTTGGCAGTGGCGCCCATACCCATAAAGACCTAACCCGCGCTGAGGCAGCCTTAGCTTTGCAACTGATGCTGGAGCAAGTGGCAACCCCTGCCCAAATTGGGGCGTTTCTGATTGCCCATCGGATTAAGCGACCCACCCCAGAAGAGATGGCGGGAATGCTCGACACATACAACAAGCTGGGTCCCAAGATTCCTGCCGTTGAGACCAGTAGCCCTGTCATGATCCTGAGTCAGCCCTATGATGGTCGCGATCGCACCTTTCCGCTCAGCCCCTTGACAGCACTGGTTCTGGCCGCTGCTGGGATACCAGTACTCCAACATGGGGGCGATCGCATGCCCACGAAGGAGGGAACTCCCCTGCTGACGTTATGGCAATGCCTAGGGGTGGACTGGTCGACACTTACCCTAGGGCAAGTTGCCCATTGCCTAGCGCAAACCAACTTAGGCTTTGTCTACCTGCCGCGACACTTTCCTGCTGCCCAAGGACTAGTCCCCTACCGTGAGCAAATTGGTAAACGCCCCCCGATTGCCACACTGGAATTAATCTGGAATCCCTACCAAGGTCAAAGCCACCTCGTGGCAGGGTTTGTCCATCCACCAACTGAAACAATCATGCGCGATGCCCTCCACCTCCACGGCATTCAGGAATTTACCACCGTCAAAGGCCTTGAAGGCAGTTGTGATTTGCCCCGTGAACGGACCGCAATTATTGGCCTTGCTCGTAAGGGCGATAACCCTTGGCAGCGCTTGCATCTACATCCCCAAGACTACAGGATGGCCGGCAGGAATGTCCCATGGCCAAAGAACACAACAACCGCTGCCCAGATGATGGCTGCTGTTTTAGAGCCAGAGGAGCAGCCCCTGACCACCTCTGTCCTCTGGAATAGTGGCTTTTACCTGTGGCAGGGGGGCAAAGCCAATAGTCTGGATGAGGGAATAGCGCTAAGCAGTGAATTGCTCTGCAGTGGTGCTGTAGCTCAACAGTTGCATCGGTTGCAAACTACCTTGGAAAAATTCTAGGGATCTGCCAATTGACGATGCTTGAACTCCAACTCATCACAGCGTCATCCTTGGGTCCTGACTTACTCCTGTGCTCCGATAGTTTCCTGAAACAGTCTGACTGCAACTTTGCCAAGACCTCAGACCAGACCAAATTCCTGTAACGCTGGCCAAAAATTGCGATTTTCATGACCCGGCTGGCTGAGTTTAAGGAGAGCAAAGCGTTGCAGAGGCGTCAAGGCCGCCCATTTTTCTACCGTCAGGCTATGGTGGGGTACCTTCGTCAGTTGTTGTTGAATTACCTCTGGCAGTTTAGTGGTGATATTCCAAGGGTAGGGCTGAGAAATTTCTAAGTCACTGGGGGGACTGCCATGATTTTTGGTCACCCAATCTCGCAGTTGCTGGCGATAGTTTGCCTGATCTTCAGGGGTATCGCAGGGGGTCACCACTAGCCATTGTCGCTGCTTGTGGGAGAGCTGCAACCAGTGGAGCAACTTGAGCTTAACCCCACACACATCCAGTTTGTAGCGGACAATCATGGGTATACAGCGCAATGAAGATGCAAATTCAGCTTCAAAATCAAAGAAGTAAGACATCGATAACCACAGCTCTCCACAAAGAATTAGATTCTACGACTGCTCAAGGGCAATTCCATTTTCCTGCACCAGGGAGATATGGGGGCTCTGCTGCAATTTTACGGGCAACACCTGCACGGCACAGGCTTTGAGTTCTGGCTGCTGTGAGATTGGACAGGCAATTGGGTGAGTAAGTTGGTTGACCTCACCACTCTTGGCAAAGAGAAAGCCCCAGTGCATGGGCACAAAAAGCGTCCCCGGACGAATGGCTTCGGTTATGGTTACGGGTAGGCATACTTGACCGCGGCGCGATCGCACTTCTACCCAATCCCCCTCCTTGAGGTCTAAGGTGGCGGCATCTTCGGGGTGCATTTCCACAAAGGGATTGGGGTGCATTTTTTGAATTTTGGGGATGCGACCGGTGCGGGTTTGGGTGTGCCAGTGGCCATAAAGACGACCAGTGGTCAGGGTAAATCTATAGACTTTGTCGGTGGGTTCAGCTACGCCTTGACTGTGGGCAAGGCAAAAGACTGCCCGTTGATTGGCGGTGTGAAATCGCCGGTCTGTATAGAGGCGCTTGGGTTTGCGAGCTTCTTCATCGCTCATCCCCACAGGACAGGGCCACTGCAAGGGCCCTAAACGGGCGAGGCGCTCGTGGCTCAGACCCGATTGATCGCAGGGACGACCGGCAGTAAGTTGGACAAATTCAGCATAGACGTCAGCGGCAGTGGCAAAGGAAAAGAGACGTTCGTACCCCAAGCGGCGACCCACCTCAGCAAAAATTTCCCAGTCGGGTCGAGCAAGACCGGGGGGCGAGCGAAAGGCGGGGGAAAGGGTAACGCGACGTTCGGAGTTGGTCATGACACCCGTTTTCTCGCTCCATTGAGCTGCAGGCAAAATCAGATGCGCATAGGCTGCCGTTTCAGTGGGAAAGTAGGCATCCTGATAGACAGTAAAGGGAGATTTGAGAAAGGCTGCCTTGGCGCGCTCTAAATGGGGAAAACTGACCGCAGGATTCGTGGCAGCAATCCACAATAAGCCAACCTCTCCTCGTTCTAAGCCTTCCACAATTTGCCATGCGGTGCGACCAGGGCGATCGCTAAGTTGCCCCCGCGGTAGTCCCCAAAAATCCTCCACCTCTTGGCGATGCTGGGGATTGGTGACTTGGCGATAGCCGGGCAACAAATGGCTCAAACCGCCGGCTTCGCGTCCCCCCATGGCGTTGGGTTGCCCTGTCAGTGAAAAGGGTCCGCTCCCCGGGCGACCCATTTGCCCCGTCAGCAGGTGCAGGTTAATCAGACAGCGAGCTTTAGCTGTTCCTTCAGCGGATTGGTTAATGCCCATTGACCAAAGGGAAAGCACCGCTTGGGCGTGACCCCAATAGCGAGCCGCCTGCTCTAGATCGCCTTGAGCAATGCCACAGCGTTCTGCCACCCAGTGCGGCGGGTAGGCCGCCAGGAGCTTCACATAGTCGGCAAAACCTTCGGTACACTCTTCAATGAACTGGGCATCTACGTGTCCCCATTCCAGCAGCAGATGACCAATGCCGTGGAGCAAATCAATATCTGTGCCTGGGCGGATGGCCAGGTGGAGATCCGCGACTTCCGCTGTGGGGGTCCGCCGTGGGTCGACCACAATCAGCTTGACGCCCGCATCTCGCTTGTGGTGATTGCGCAGGCGGTTAAAGACGATGGGGTGGCACTCAGCGGTATTGGTGCCAATGAGAAAGGCACATTCGGTGGCCTCCAAATCGTCGTAGCAACAGGGGGGACCATCTGCGCCGAAGCTGGCTGTGTAGGCTGAGACCGCCGAGGACATACACAGTCGGGAGTTAGCATCGAAGTTGTTGGTCCCGAGGCACCCCTTCAGGAGTTTTTGTGCCACGTAGTAGTCCTCGGTTTGAAATTGCCCCGAACCGTACATACAAATCGCATCGGCTCCCTGTTCACAGCGCACCCCCTGGAGGCGTTTCACAAGGCGAGTCAGGGCTTCATCCCAAGAAATCACCGTAAAGGGGTGATCGAGTCGCTCCCGCCAGAGGGGATAGGCCAAGCGATCGCGATCAAGGGCTTCCATAATAGTTGCCCCCTTCACACAGACCATACCCTGGGACGAGGGATGCTGGCGATCGCCACGAATTTTGTAGGCTCCCTTGCCTTGGGGCACAGCCTCTAGGCCACAGCCTACACCACAGTAAGGACATAGCGAGGACACTGGGGTAAGCATACTTTACTTATTGCCCAAAGCGAGTATACAGAAAGTCAAGCACCTGGTTACGCAGATCGTAGTACTGCGGGTTTTCAAGAAGCCGCGATCGCCGGCGGGGGCGTGGAAAGGGAACCTCGACAATCTCACCGATGTGGGCAGCAGGGCCATTGGTCATCATCACCACCCGATCCGCAAGGTAGAGTGCCTCATCAATGTCGTGGGTAATCATAAGTACCGTCAGCCGGTGGCTGCGCCAAATTTTTAGGAGTTCATCCTGCAACTCTTCCTTCGTGATGGCATCGAGGGCACCAAAGGGCTCGTCTAGCAGCAGTACCTCCGGTTGAATCGCCAAGGCACGGGCGATCGCCACCCGTTGCTTCATCCCCCCCGACAGTTGAGCGGGGCGTTTGTGGGCCGCCGGCGTCAGGCCCACCAGTTCCAAGTATTCCTCGACGATTTGGCGACGGTGTTGGCGCGTCTTCTGGGGATAGACCGACTTCACTGCCAGTTCAACGTTTTCGTAGGCTGTCAACCAAGGCAGCAGCGCATAATTTTGAAACACCATCATGCGATCCGGCCCCGGACGGCGCACGGGCACCCCATTGAGGCTCACTTCTCCCTGGGTGGGGGTTGTAAAACCAGCAACTATGTTCAAGAGGGTGGTTTTGCCACAGCCAGAATGGCCAATAAAACAGACAAACTCACCACTGCGCACCTCAAGGTGAATATTCTCCAGCACCACATGGGTACCATTGGCACTAGGGTAAGACTTGCTCACCCCTTCAATGCGCAGGTGTTGGGTAGCAGTCAGCTTTGGATCAAGGCGATAGAGAGTTTCCATAGGTTCTCGGCGTCAAGGACAACAAAACTTAAACGGCAACAACCGCTTGGAGGTCAATCGTCTGAATATTGAGAGCACGGCGGAGGGTCGTCGCTTCAATGTAGCTGAGAGGGTCATTGGGATCAAAAAACAGACCATCAAAGAGGGCAAAGGGGCAACAATCCGGTTCATTATCTAGCATCCTTAGCGCTCGCGCTGCCGCCCCAAAGAGATCCACCCGCCAGACCTGTTCGACGATTTCCAGCCAGTTCTTCGGGAAGGGAGTGAGTTGCCAGCGAGCTAACTGGGTGATGATCCACAGGGCTTCCAAGCGCCCAGGAAAGGGGGAGCGATCTACATAGAACTGGTGAAACCGGGGTTGAAAGGCAGTAGCTATGCCCTCCCCCCGCTCCAGGGGCTGAACAAAACCCGCATAGGCATCCGCCGGTGTACAGCCCACATACTCTGGCCGACAAAGCAGTTGGGCAATTTCAGGGCGATGCTTGATTGTATCGCAATATTCACAGGCCTCTATCAATGCTTTGATCAGTGCCTGGTGTTGCTGCGGGTTGGCCTGCACCCAGTCGGGACGCAGACCCAAAACTTTTTCCGGGTGCCCCGGCCAAATATCCAAATCCGTAGCAACAATCACCCCAATCCCCTCGCGCACTGCATGGGAGTTCCAGGGCTGACCAACACAAAAGCCACTGATGTGACCGGCCTTGAGGTGATAAACCATTTGCGGCGGGGGCAGTACCAGCAATTCCACGTCTTGGTCAGGGTCAATGCCTGCGGCGGCAAGCCAGTACCGCAGCAGGAGGTTGTGCATTGAGGCGGCATGGACAACCCCGAAACAGGGGCGATCGCCGGTGCGCTGAATGTAGGCTCGCAAGTCCTCAGCGGTTTTTACTCCCTGTGCCCAGAGCTTGCGACTAAAGGTGATGGCATTGCCATTGCGACTCAGGACCAAAGAGGTCATCAGCGGTTGTGAAGGCTGACCGTTTAGCCCCAAGGTCATGGCTAAGGGCATTGCCGCCAACATTTGCCCCCCCGTCAAGCGACCCGTGATCACCCCCATCACCAAGTCTTGCCAGCTTTCTTCACGGTGCAGCGTCACATGGTCAAGGTTGTACTTGGCAAAAAAGCCCATTTCCTTGGCAACAATGAGGGGGGCGCTGTCCATGAGGGGAATAAAGCCAAGGGTCAGTTCTCCAGGGGTAGTTGGCCCAATGGCCGGTACCGCCAAGGAAGAACGGCGGCGTTTCTGCTGATTGAGAAAGGCAATCATCTCATTGCGCAGGCCATAATAGCTGGGATGATTCAAAACATCATGGCGATTGCGGGGGCGGGCAAAAGGAATTTTCAGAATTTGGCCGATGTGGGCTTCAGGGCCATTGGTGAGCAGCACCACCCGATCTGAGAGGAGCAATGCCTCATCCACATCATGGGTCACCATAATGCAAGTGGTTTCGCTGCTTTGGCACACCTGCATTAACTCATCCTGCAAGGAGCCTCGGGTCAAAGCATCGAGGGCACCAAAGGGCTCGTCTAGCAGCAGTACCTCCGGTTGAATCGCCAAGGCGCGGGCGATCGCCACCCGTTGCTTCATCCCCCCCGACAGTTGGGCGGGGAATTTCTCGCGAGCTTTACTAAGGTGCACCTGTTCTAGGGCCGCCTCTACCCGCTGTCGTTGC
Source organism: Thermosynechococcus sp. M3746_W2019_013 (assembly GCF_015296045.1). NCBI lineage: Bacteria > Bacillati > Cyanobacteriota > Cyanophyceae > Acaryochloridales > Thermosynechococcaceae > Thermosynechococcus > Thermosynechococcus sp. M3746_W2019_013. Next base: position 79,803 of record NZ_DVDW01000051.1, read on the forward strand.
TCTGCCTTGCTCAAATGCCCCAGCACCGCCGCCACTGCCAGGGCCACATTTTGGTACACGGTTTTCCAAGGCAGCAGGGAATAGTTTTGAAACACCACCATGCGATCTGGACCGGGTTCCGTCACCTGCCGCCCGGCCATCACCACACCACCACTGGTGGCCCGCTGAAACCCAGCAATAATGTTTAGAAGTGTCGATTTGCCACAACCAGAGTGCCCCACCAAGGAGATAAATTCCCCTTTTTGGACCTCCAGTTGGATATTTTTAAGGGCAATGTAGCGATCGCCCCCGGGCAGTTCAAAGACCTGATCCACATGGTCAATTTCAAGAAACGGTAAAGACTTGGCCATAGGGCTAAAAACCTAATGCTTGACAGTAGGAGAAAAGGGGAGAGGATGAGTTAGATGAGGAGGCTAGGAATGCGGCTCTTCACCGTGGCTAAGCAGGCGGCCCACAAAGGCCACTGAGCGATCCAGCACCAAGCCGACAATGCCGACATAAATCACAGCAACGATAATTTCACTAACCAGAGAACTGTTCCAGGCATCCCAAATAAAGAAGCCAATACCGACACCGCCAATGAGCATCTCCGCTGCCACAATGGCCAACCAGGATAGCCCGATGCCAATCCGCAGCCCCGTAAACACATAGGGTACCGTTGCGGGCACCAGAATATTTAGGAAATATTCCTTGCGAGACAGCCGCAAGACCCGCGCTACATTTTTGTAATCCTTGGGAACTTGCTGCACACCGACAATTGTGTTGATAATAATTGGCCAAATGGCGGTAATGAAAATCACAAAAATTGCTGCCGGTTCATTGTCCCGTAAAGCCGCCAAGGAGATGGGCAACCACGCCAGGGGCGGCACCGGACGCAACACCTGCAAAATGGGATCCACAGCATCGTAGAGCACCCGGCTAGAGCCAATCAACATTCCCAGAGCCACACCCGTGATTGCCGCCAAGGAAAAGCCAATCGCCACTCGCCGCAGACTCGAGAGAATTTGCCACCCCAACCCTACATCCGTGCCGCTACCTTTGTAGAAGGGATCAACAATGAGCTCCCAAGTTTCGGCAATGACGTTGAGGGGGCTGGGTAAGCGCAGTAGCCCCGTCATACAGACAAACTGCCAAATGACTAGAAAACACAGCACCCCCAAACTGCCCAGCACTACCTTGCGCAATACTGGCGATCGTTGCAGTTTTTTAACCCAGCGCCGTTGCCCAGATTGACCTAAACCTAGAGAACGAATTGCCATTGTCGTCTACCCTGCTGCTGTAGATCTAAACTTTCTTCAGACTCAAACTACTCAAATAGGCTTGGGGATTTTGGGGGTCAAAGGCGACCCCATCAAAAAAGGTTTCTACTCCGCGGGAAGTGGTGGTCGGAATTTCCGCTGCCAGTACCCCGATGGCCTTAGCGGCCTCCCGCCATAGATCCTCACGGTTCACCTGCTGAATTAGGGCTTTGGTATCCGTCTGCGCCGGTAAATAGCCCCAGCGTATATCCTCCGTCAAGAACCACAACTCATGACTTTGGTAGGGATAGGAAGCATTGTCCCGCCAGTATTTTTGCATCAGGTTCTTATCCTCTAGGGTGCGACCATTGCCAAAATCAAACTTGCCGAGGGAGCGATCCAAAATGTCTTCCACGGGCACCTTAAACCACTCCCGCTTCGAGAGAATTTGTGCCATTTCCGGTTTGTTTGCATCCTGATCACACCACCGCTGGGCTTCCATAACCGCCATGAGCAGGGCTTTGGTAGCCTTTGGATGTTTATCGACCCAATCCGCGCGCAATGCCAAGGATTTTTCAGGGTGGTCTTTCCACAACTCCCCGGTGGTAACGGCCCCCCAACCCACCTTCTGATTGACGGTTTGCAAGGGCCACGGCTCACCGACACAAAACGCCTCCATCGTCCCTGTTTTGAGATTGGCTACCATTTGCGGTGGGGGGACCACAATTACAGACACGTCTTTTTCAGGATCAATGCCACCGGCAGCCAACCAGTAGCGCATCCACAGGTCGTGAGTGCCCCCCGGAAAGGTTACCGCAACTTTGATGTTCTCCTCTTGGTTGCGGGTGCGGCGTTCAGCTCGGGCTTTAGCAAAGGCTTCTTTGAGGGGACTGCTATCGGTGCTAACATCGAGCCCTTTGTAAGTATTGGCCAAGAGAATCCCCTGACCATTGGTGTTTAACCGTGCCAGAATGTACATGGGTACTTTTTTGCCACCGGTAATGGTTCCAGCCGTCATCAGGTAGGGCATCGGTGTGAGGATATGGGCACCGTCAATGCCGCCTCCGCCAGAACCCAAGACCAAGTTGTCGCGGGTCACGCCCCAGGAGGCCTGCTTAATTACCTCCACATCGGGCATCCCGTACTTGGCAAAAAAGCCCTTTTCCTTGGCAATAATTAGAGGAGCCGCGTCCGTGAGGGCAATAAAGCCAAGTTTTGCACCCGTCACCTCTGGGGTTTCTGCTATGGTGGTGGGTTGGACAACGTCACTAGTTTGCTGGCTGTTGCTACAGGCGTGGGAAATTAATGTTGCAGCTGCTGTGGCGGCAGTGGTTATCAGAAAGCGACGCCGCGAAAAATTTGCCATCGATTTACAACTCCTTCAGTTTTTAGGGAATCAATAGAGTCAATGCAGTCAATAGCGGAGAATGCAGACAGTGTTAGGAAACCATCATGGCCACCGCCAGGGTGGGTACGGGAGGCACTTCCAACCCCCTTGGTTTTGCCCCAAATTGCTCAATTAGCAGTTGCCGCAGTACTTCAGGCAGTTCATCACAAGGAATCCCTTTTTTGATACAGGTGCCCAGCTTGGCATCCTTACCAACCTTGCCGCCCATGTACAAATCCACGGCATCCACAGTTTCGCCATTGCGGCGGGTTTTCGTGCCCATGAGGCCAATGTCGGCCACTTGGGGTTGACCACAGGAGTTGGGACAGCCGGTCCAATGAATACGCACTGGTTGGGCAAGTACCAGTTGTTGATCTAACCAGCGGGCAAGGGCAAGGGCACGATTTTTGGTTTCAATGAGGGCGAAGTTGCAGAATTGTGCGCCAGTACAGGAAACAAGGGCTCGCTCTAGGGAGGGGGGTTCCGGCCGAAACTTGCCAAGGAGGGGTTCCCGCAGCAAGCTCGGCAAAACGGCATCGGTCACATGGGGAATGATCACGTTTTGCTCCACCGTGAGGCGCACTTCTGACTGACCATACACTTGGGCAATCCGGGCTAGTTCGCAGAAGTCAGGGGCATAGAGCCGCCCCACGGGAACGTGCAATCCCACATAGTTTAAGCGCCGCTGCTTTTGGCGATGGACCCCCAAATGATCCTGCTTGTCCCAGGCGATTTCATCCTTGGGGGCGGCACTTAGAAGTGCAAAGGGAAGCTTGGCGGCAACGGCGGCCCGGAATTTTTCCATGCCCCACTCGTCAATGAGCCATCTGAGCCGCGCCTTTTGGCGATTTCCCCGCAGGCCATGGTCACGAAAAATTTCCAGGATGGCACGGCAGAGGTACACCACAGCCTCATCGGGAGGCACCCATGCATCCAGGGGTACAGCAGCCGTGCACCGGCGGGCAGAGAGGAGACCCCCCACCAAGACGTTGAAGCCCAAACGCCCTTGCCGATAGGCAGGTACAAAGGCAATGTCGTTAATCTCGGCGTGGACGGAGTTATCCCGACCGCCCTCAATGGCAATGTTAAATTTGCGCGGCAAGTTGCTAAATTCAGGGTTTCCCTGACCATTGTTGGTAATCATGGCCTGCAACTTCATCAGTAGGGGGCGGGTGTCAATGAGTTCGGCCGCATCAATGCCCGCCACGGGGGAGCCAGTTAGATTGCGCACATTGTCCATCCCCGACTGAACTGAGGTGAGGCCACAGGCGCGGAGTTGCTCGAGGACTTGCGGGATATCCTCAATGGGTAGGCCGCGAATCTGAATATTTTGGCGGGTGGTAATGTCACCGCTGCCGTTCTCGCCGTAGCGATCCACAATTTCGCCGAGGGTTCGCAGTTGCTGACTGGTGAGAATACCGTTGGGCACCCGCAGCCGCATCATGAACTTGCCAGGGGTGACGGGACGAAAGAAAATCCCTAACCACTTGAGACGGACATCGCGATCGGCTTCAGGAATGTTTTCCCAACCGATGGCTGCAAACTTTTCTAACTCCTGTTTAACCGCCAAGCCATCTTTTTCTTTTTTAATGGCTTCGATTTTGTTGCTCACGATTGTTGCCCTTGTCTTTAATAGGTTCTTTGAAAGCTAACTTTAGCCACATCAATCGTGAATATTTGTAAATATTGCTACACTTGTTTTTTCAATATGCATTTTTCGTATCATCAAGATACTCAGGGTGTATCTAGCGCTAAATTCAGGGCGGGGGCTAAATCTGCTCAAAAACTAAAACAGTCAAAATCAATGTATGACAAGACTAGATTGGTTGAATTGGTTGAGGTAGCCCGTTTTTAGAAACAGGCTATTGCTGATCATAAATTGACAATCATTCAAGAAAAAAATAAAAAGCTGCACCCTTATAGATTCAGCGAGGATGCAGCAGAAAATGCTTTATTACGGATTATTACGGATCGGCCGGTGTGTCTAAGTGCCAGAGGTCCAAGAGTTCATGTACTCCACCTGTTCAGGGGTGAGGGTGTCAATGGCAATGCCCATGGCTTGGAGTTTTAAACGGGCAATTTCCTGATCCACTACTGCAGGAATGGGGTGGATGCCGGCAGCCAGGTGACCTTTGTTTTTAACGAGATATTCACAGCCAAGGGCTTGGTTGGCAAAGCTCATATCCATGACACTGGCGGGGTGGCCTTCGGCAGCCGCAAGGTTAATCAGGCGGCCTTCACCCAAAACAATGATGGATTTGCCACTAGGGAGAATGTATTCCTCGGTGAAGTTGCGGACGACACGGACTTCCTTGGCAAGCGTTTTCAGGGTGGCGAGGTCAATTTCGATGTCAAAGTGACCGGAATTAGCAACCATTGCTCCATCTTTCATGACGGCAAAGTGCTCTGCCCGAATGACATGTTTATTCCCCGTCACGGTGATGAAAATATCCCCCAGGGGTGCAGCTTCGAGCATGGGCATGACGCGGAAGCCATCCATAACCGCTTCAATGGCGCGCACGGGATCGATTTCGGTGACAATCACATTGGCACCCATGCCCCGTGCCCGCAGAGCTGTCCCTTTACCGCACCAGCCATAGCCAGCTACGACAACGGTTTTGCCGGCAAGGAGAATGTTTGTTGCCCGAATAATGCCATCTAGGGTGGATTGACCCGTGCCGTAGCGGTTATCAAAGAAGTGTTTGGTGTCAGCATCGTTGACGTTAATGGCAGGGAAAGTCAGGACGCCATCGCGGAACATGGCCTTGAGGCGGACAATCCCGGTGGTGGTTTCTTCGGTGGTGCCAATAATCTCGCTGAGCTGGTGCTGGCGCTCCTTGACGAGGGTGGCAACCACATCACAGCCGTCATCAATGATGATGTTGGGGCGGTGATCAAGGGCAATGTTGACGTGGCGCCTGTAGGTGGTGGTGTCTTCCCCTTTCTGGGCAAAGACCGGGATGCCGTAGTTCACTACCAAGCTAGCGGCCACATCGTCTTGGGTGGAGAGGGGATTACTGGCAATGAGCACTGCATCGGCTCCTCCGGCCTTGAGGGCGATCGCCAGATTAGCGGTTTCTGTGGTCACATGGCAGCAGGCGGCCAAGCGAATACCTGCAAAGGGCTTTTCTTTCTCAAAGCGATCGCGAATTTGGCGCAGTACTGGCATTTCCCGACTGGCCCATTCAATCCGTTGCTGCCCTAAAGGGGCAAGGCTCAAGTCTTTGACATCGTGACGAACAGGGGCTTCAGATTTTATGGGAGAAGACACCATACTGCGGTTCCTGAAAAAGGCTACGGCTCCCCATTATACGCAAGAATTGCCTAGGGGGAATTCTTCCGCAAGGCCCAACTGGTAACCGTACCACCGGGAACAATGGGCAAATTCACGGTGGCAATTTCCAAAAGATACCCTTTGCGATTGCGAAACTGAAAGGTGCAGATATCCACCCCCACCCGTTGGCAGGCCATCAGTTCGCTATAGCCCTGACTGAGCAGATAGGCCACAGTTGGTGTTGTCATTGTTGGATTCGCCATTGCTGGATTGACCACGGGTTGCCAACCACGCTCAATGAGACGTTGACGGACATCGGCATAACTCATGCCTTGGCGTAAACGCGGTACCCGCTGGGCAAGGGCACTCGGCGCAAAGCCCACCCCTGCTGCCAGTAAAGCAAGGGCAATGATGCGTTTGAGCAATACCATAGCAATTGGTGATAACAATTGGTGGTTAGATGCCAACTGTTATACGCTGCAACGGTCAGGTTCATACAGGGTTGAGGATGGACTTAAGCCCCCACGGCTTCTTTGGCGGCGTAGAGGACGTCCACAGTAATCTCGCTAATCCCCCGTTCGCGAGCAAATTTTTCAGTGTTGCGCTTTACCTTGCCGCGCACAAAGCCCGGAATCTTGTTCAATTCCGCTAGCCCATCCGCTGTCCATGTCAAATCCGAGTCGGCGGAGAGTCCTTTGTGAATCACTTCCTTGGTATCATGGCCACCAAAAATCTCTAGCAGGTGGTCTTCCATGCCCAAGGTGAAGGAGTTGTAGATTAAGTCTACCAGTTGATTGGTGCCCTCGTAGCCCAAGAAGGGCCGATAGCCCACGGGAAAGTCTTGGATGTGGATGGGGGCAGCAATGACACCACAGGGAATGTTGAGGCGTTTGCCCACATGGCGTTCCATTTGCGTGCCAAAGATAGCAGCAGGTTCAACGCGGGCGATCGCGTCCCCAACCGCTGTGTGGTCATCGGTAATCAGTACCTCGTCACAAAAGCCCGCCACCTCTGCCCGGAACCAATCGGCGTCGTATTTACAGTAGGTGCCTGCCCAAACAACGTGGATACCCATTTCCCGACTGAGAATTTTTGTCATCGCTGCTGCATGGGTATTGTCCCCAAAAACAACCGCCTTTTTACCAGTGAGGTTTTGGCAATCAATGGAGCGGGAGAACCAAGCGGCTTGGGACACCTCCTGTGTTTGCTGCTGGATAAAGGCTTCATAGTTCACATTTGCCCCCTGAGCATTGAGCACCCCTTGAATGGCACGGATACAACGGGCGGTTTCTACCACACCCATTGGCGTAATGCGGACGCTCGGCTGGCCAAATTCCCTTTCTAGGTATTGGGCGGTGAGGCCACCAATTTCCCGATAGGGGACGAGGTTAAACCACGCTTGGGGGAGTCGCGCCAGATCCTGGACGCTGGCCGCCGCAGGAATCACCAAATTCACCTGAATGCCAAGCTCGGCCATCAGTTGCTTTAGTTCGCGGCAATCGTGCTGGTTGTGGAAGCCGAGGGTGGTGATGCCGATGATGTTGACGCTAGGGGTGGGGGTTTTGCTTGTCACTAAGGTGCTTTGGCGGCGGGCTTTGTCAATATAAAACTGAACGATTTGCTCAAGGGTGCGATCGGCGGCCTGCAATTCGTTGACGCGATAGTGATTGACATCCGCTAAGAGAACATCGGCAGTCGTGCTGAGGCTGGCGCGCTGGACAAAGTTTTGCAAGTCTTCTTGCAGAATGCTGGAGGTACAAGTGGGGGTGAGCACAATTAAATCAGGGTGCTCTTCAGTGTCTTTGCGGGTGATATTGTCCACGACTTTTTCTTGGGAGCCGCGTGCTAAGACATGGCGGTCCACAATACTGGCGGTGACAGGTGTAAAGTCGCGCTCTCGTTCGAGCATTGATCGCATGACGTTGAAGTAGTCATCCCCAAGGGGCGCGTGCATAATGCTGTGAACATTTTTGAAGGAACTGGCAATCCGCAGAGTACCAATGTGGGCAGGCCCTGCATACATCCAGTAGGCAAGTTTCATCGCGTCAACTCCTGGGGCAAAGGTGTTTTGATGTCCGATCGCGATCGTAGCGAGGCTCTTTCCCTAGCTCACCAACACGTTGCAAAACTTGAAGGAAGTGGGAAAGCCGCTTAACATACCAACATCTTTCCTCTCTCCCGTAAAATTGATAAATACTGCAATTCCAACTTAGTTTGCCCCTTTTAAGGACACCCACGCATGGTTGCTTGCGAATTTAGCCCCGGTCTTGACGGTATTCCCGTTGCTCAATCGGCCATTAGCTATGTGGATGGCCAAGCAGGCATTCTTGAGTATCGCGGTGTCCCGATTCAGGAACTAGCGGAGAAAAGCACGTTTTTGGAAACCGCCTTTCTCTTGATTTGGGGCTACTGGCCGAACAAGGAGGAGTTGGCGGCCTTTGAGCACGATATTACCTACCACCGCCGCGTTAAATATCGCATTCGCGACATGATGAAATGCTTTCCCGAAAGTGGCCACCCCATGGATGCGCTGCAGGCCTCGGCGGGAGCCTTGGGATTGTTCTATTCACGGCGGGCACTCGACGATCCAGAGTACATTCGGGCAGCGGTGATTCGCCTTCTGGCAAAAATTCCAACGATGGTGGCGGCCTTTCAACTGATCCGCAAGGGAAATGATCCAGTCATGCCCTGTGATGAACTGGACTATGCGGCCAATTTTCTCTATATGCTGAATGAGCGGCGGCCGGATCCCTTTGCAGCGCGGGTATTTGATATTTGCTTGATTCTCCACGCGGAGCACACGATGAATGCCTCTACCTTCTCGGCGCGGGTGACGGCCTCGACGTTGACAGACCCTTACGCCGTGGTTGCTTCAGCGGTGGGTACGCTGGCAGGGCCACTCCACGGGGGCGCCAATGAAGATGTGATCAATATGCTCGAAGAAATCGGCAGTGTCGAGAATGTTCGTCCCTATGTGGAAAAGTGTATCCAAAATAAGATCAAAATTGCTGGGTTTGGCCACCGTGTGTATAAGGTCAAAGATCCCCGCGCCACGATTTTGCAAAAGTTGGCGGAGCAGTTGTTTGATAAGTTCGGCGGCGATCGCTACTACGACATTGCCCTGAAACTGGAGGAAGTGGTGGGCGAATACCTCAGCTACAAGGGAATTTATCCCAATGTAGACTTTTACTCTGGTCTTGTCTATCGGCGGTTGGGAATTCCCAGTGATTTGTTTACGCCGGTGTTTGCGATCGCCCGCGTCGCCGGTTGGCTAGCCCACTGGAAGGAACAACTGGAGGCCAACCGTATCTATCGCCCCACCCAAGTCTATACGGGTGCTCACAATCAGCCCTATGTGCCCATGGAGGAACGGAATCATCGCCCCTAACTCTTGATCTGCAATTCCTGACTAAGCTGCTTTATAGTGACGGTACCCCTGTGGAGTTTCTGATGGCAAAGGCAAAATCAAATCAACGGCAAGCATCAAAAGCGTCGCAAGCCACTCAATCAACCCCGATGCAGCAGGCAGCAACCGTTGCCCCTGAACCCCCCCCTGTAGATGCTGCTAGTTTCACCTACGAGGCGGTGATTGGCCTAGAGATTCACTGCCAACTAAGTACCCAAACAAAAATTTTCTCCTCTAGCTCGACCCAGTTTGGAGCACCCCCAAATACCAACATTGATCCAGTGTGTTTGGGTTTGCCGGGGACGCTCCCTGTGTTGAATGAAAAGGTTCTCGAGTATGCCGTAAAGGCAGGTTTAGCCCTCAATTGTCAGATTGCCCCCTACAGCAAGTTCGATCGCAAGCAGTATTTTTATCCCGACTTGCCGAAGAACTATCAAATCTCGCAGTACGATCTGCCCATTGCCCAGCATGGCTATCTGGAGATTGAACTGGTGGACGACAAGGGGATGCCCCGCCGTAAAAAAATTGGCATTACTCGCCTGCACATGGAGGAAGATGCCGGCAAGTTGGTGCATGCGGGGAGCGATCGCCTGTCTGGCTCCACTTACTCCCTAGTGGACTTGAATCGAGCAGGGGTGCCCCTTGTGGAGATTGTCTCCGAGCCAGATCTGCGCACCGGTCAAGAGGCGGCAGAATATGCCCAAGAACTGCGGCGCATTCTTCGTTACTTGGGGGTTTGTGATGGCAATATGCAGGAGGGCTCGCTGCGCTGTGATGTCAATATCTCCGTGCGGCCAGTGGGCAGCAAGACCTTTGGCACAAAGGTGGAGATTAAAAACATGAACTCCTTTAGTGCCATCCAACGTGCCATTGACTATGAAATTGAGCGACAAGTGGCTGCCCTCAAAGCGGGGGAACCCATCGTTCAAGAAACCCGGCTCTGGGATGAGGCCACGCAAGAAACGCGAACCATGCGGGTCAAGGAAGGCTCCAGTGACTATCGCTACTTTCCTGAACCCGATCTCGGACCTATTGAGGTCAGTGCTGAGCAACTGGCGGCATGGCGCGCTGAGCTGCCCGAACTCCCTGCCCAAAAACGCCACCGCTATGAATCTGAGTGGGGATTACCGCCGCAGGATGCCCGCGTTCTCACCGATGAGCGAGCCGTTGCTGAATACTTTGAGGCAACCGTTGTCGCAGGGGCACCCCCAAAATTAGCGGCCAACTGGATCATGGGGGATATTACCGCCTATCTCAAGGAACAAAAACTGGCGATCGAGGCACTACCCCTGCAACCGGCGGCATTGGCGGAGTTGATCCAACTCATTGAGGCGGGCACCATTAGTGGCAAAATTGCCAAGGAGATCTTGCCCGAATTACTTTCCCAAGGGGGTTCTCCAAAAACCCTTGTGGAGCGCAAAGGCCTCAGCCAAATTTCTGATGTTGCCACCCTAGAGGCAATGATTGATGAGGTACTGGCAGCACATCCCAATGAACTGGAGCAATACCGCGCTGGCAAGACCAAACTTCAAGGCTTCTTTGTTGGCCAACTGATGAAAAAAAGTGGCGGGCGTGCCGATCCGAAGCTAGCAAATCAACTCTTGGCTAAAAAGCTCAACCCTGGCAGCTAGGGCGCGGCGCAGTGTCGGCAACAGGTGAGCAATCAACTGTTCGGGATAAACCCCTAGGGAGGTCGCCTGTTGTTCCGCTGCAAGGGCTGCCTGGGCATGCCACCAAACACCCCCATAGGTTGCTCTAAGCGCCTCCTGCTGTGCCAAAAGGCCGCCAATGAGTCCAGTGAGCACATCGCCACTGCCGCCCCGGGCAAGGGCAGGAGTACTGTGGGGGTTGATCCAGAGGTCACCGCTCGAAGAGGCAATGGCCGTCCGTGCCCCCTTGAGAAGCACAATGGCGTTGCTACGACTAGCGGCTGCAATCACTTGATCAAGGCGATCGCCCCCGGCGCTGACAAGGTCAGGAAAGAGCCGTCGAAATTCACCATAATGGGGGGTCAAGATTGTGCCCCTGGGCAGCGGCCATGGGGAGAGGGTCGCTAAGATGTTCAGAGCATCTGCATCCAGGAGGAGGGATTTCCCTGCCCTGAGCACTGTTTCCACCACTGAGCCTGCCTCAGGGGTTAGCCCCGGCCCACAGGCAATGGCGGAAAATTTCCCTAACTCTAGGCTCTCGGACAAGCGGGCGATCGCCCCCCTAGCTGTTTCGGGACAGCCGACAACAATGGCATCGGGGACTCGTGATAGCACAAGGGACTTCAGGGATTGGGGCACCGCCACCACGAGCATTCCCACACCCGTACAGCGGGCGGCTAGGGCACTGAGGAGAATACTGCCACCAAACTGGGCAGAGCCGCCAATGAGTAAAAGCTGACCCTGCTGATACTTGTGGGTAATAGGCGATCGCGACAGGGGCAATGCTTGCCAACAGGAAGCATCCAGGCAATATCGCCGAGGCGCAGTAGCCAAGGCTGTTTCAATCACTACTGAGGGAATATCAAAGGGGATTAAGACACCCTGTCCCACCCAAGGTTGTGCCTCCTCCACCAGTAGCCCCCGCTTCCAGAGTCCTAAACAGAGGGTGCGATCGGCCTGAATTGCGGTGCCCAACACTACCCCCGTATCACTGTGTAGCCCCGAGGGGACATCAATGCTCAGCCGCGGTTGCCCCCAAGTGTTGATCTGATTAATGGCATGGGCCAGTTCACCTGTCAGTTCCCGCTCTAGGCCAAAACCAAAGAGACCATCCACAACCAGGTCAACTTCCTGCAACGCCTCCACTCTCTCCACAAAGGGCAGACCCAGAAAGCGAGCATAGCGGGCATGATCCGCCGTCAGGGGCTTGAGCCGCTCAAAGGGCTGCCAGAGTTTCACCCGATAGCCGCGGTGCCAGAGTTCCCGCGCCACCACCAGGGCATCGCCGCCATTGTGACCAGGCCCTGCCAAGACCGCCACGCAGGGATACTGGGAGGTTGGAAAATGCTCCCGCAGATAGTGACTCAATCGCTGCCCCACCTTTTCCATTAGGGCAGGAATGGGGAAGCCGGCATCGAACATTGCCCCCTCAATTGCCTGCATTTCCGCAGTGGTGACAATCGCTGGAAATGTCGGTTTCATCGCTGTCCCAGCCAACGTTGACCCAAGGGAACTGCTTGGCGCGCCCCCGTGACCTGGGGCAAATTGCCCGGCAGGCCCAACTCATGCCAGTAGGCCAAAATGGCGAAGGCGATCGCCTCCTTTGCATCCACTGGTAGGCCAGCCGTCGCCGTGGTTTCCAGGGGAATTTCTCCTAAATGCACTTGAAGGCGCTCCCTGAGGAATCCATTGTGGGCACCGCCGCCACAGAGCAAGATCCGCTGTGGTTTTTGGGGCAAAAATTGGCCATAGCTTTCAACCATACTGCGAGCTGTAAATTCCGTTAGCGTCGCTAGAATATCCGCAGGTGCCAAACCCGTGGCATCGGCGCGGCACCGTTGCCAAAAGGGTAGACCAAAGTATTCGCGGCCAGTGGACTTCGGAGGCGACTGCTGAAAAAAGGGGTCCTGCAGCCACTGCTCCACCAGGGGCTCGATAATTTTGCCCTGCCGTGCCCATGTGCCATCAGCATCATAGGTCAATTCACCGCCCGATAACTCCGTTACGGCCAGATCAAGCAGCATATTGCCGGGACCGGTATCCCAGCCCATGACCCCTTTCCCCTCAGGATCCTCAAGCTGAGAGGGCAAGTAGGTGACATTGCCGATCCCACCGATGTTTTGCACACAACGGACTTCCGTGGGATGACCCAGCAGACACCAATCCACCCGCGGCACAAGGGGCGCCCCCTGACCACCCAAGGCAATATCCTGGGCGCGAAAGTTGGCAATGGTGGTCATGCCTGTACTCCAAGCAATCCAATCCCCCCGTCCCAGTTGCAGGCTGTAGCCTAGGCGATCGCCCGCGGGGGGGCGATGAAAGACCGTTTGACCGTGGGAGCCAATCAGCTCTGCCCGTGGATAGCCCTGTTGAACCGTTTGCGCCGCATGGGCGAAGGCCGCGGCGATCGCCTCATCCAACGCCGCCAACTCAGCCAGGGTCAAGGATTTCGCACCACAAACCTCAAGAATACGTTGCCGCAGGGCGTCTGGATAGGGCACCGTACAAAAATTTAGCACCGTTACCTGAAGGTCGCGATCGCCCCCCTGTAGCTCCACTAACACCGCGTCAATGCCATCGACAGAGGTTCCGCTCATCAGGCCAATGACACGCATCATCTGCCCCCCCAGCAGTTGATTACAACAGTTGATATTTTGTTTCCGCCAAGCGGTAGAGGGGGCGCCAAACCAGGCGGTTGGTCAAAACCACCAATAACGACATCACCGCCGTTGCTGCCATCAGTAGCGGAAAATCTCCCCGAACGCTAGCCTCGGAAATGGTGGCCCCCAAGCCAAGGGTTTGCGCCGTTTGATTTTGAAATTCCACATATTCACTGACGATGCTGGAATTCCAAGCTCCCCCCACAGCGGTAATGATGCCCGTAATCAAATAGGGAAAAATTCCGGGTAAGATTAGCGTGCGCCACCGCTGCCACCAAGGGAGTTGATAGACCACCGCTGCTTCGAATAATTCTGTGGGAATCGCTTGGGCACCGGCAATCACATTAAAGAGGATGTACCACATCGTGCCCAGCATCATCAGCGCCACAGACCCAATCTCCAAGCCCCCGCCTACATTGGCCAGGGCCAACAGCAGAACTGGAAACAAAGCCGTGGCCGGCACCGATGCTGCAATTTGAACAATGGGTTGCAAGATTTGAGCAGCACGCGGATTGCGACCGATCGCCACCCCCACAGGCACCGTCCACAGTAGCGAGAGAATGAGTGACGTCATTACCCTCAGGGTTGTCAGTACTGCCCCCAGAGTAATTTGCTGCCATTGTTGCCAACTCACCTTGAACATTTGCTGCAGAAAGGCGATCGCCCCCCAACCCACGAACACAACAGAAATCAGCAAAATGATGAGGGTGATCGGCCAGTTACCTTGGCGATTCTGGGGTGTGAAGGATTGACGGGGGTGTTTGGGGCGCAACTGCTCATCTAGTTGTTCCCAGAGGGGGGCAAAGAGGTTTTGGTGGAAGGCTCGCAACGTTGGCGATCGCCGCAGAAAATCAAGAACGAAGGATTTAGGAACATTCTCCGCCTCGACTATTTCCATCTTGAATTTTTCGCCCCAGGCAATCAGAGGGCGCCACACCAAAATATCAATAATGATGATGACTCCAATCAGAACTGCCAAGCCGTAGATCAAAGCGGCATAATCCTGTTGGTTGGCTGCTTCCGCCAGATAGGAGCCTAACCCTGGCAACGTAAAGGTTTTCTCGCCAATGGTAAAGGACTCGATCGCCATCAGGAAAAACCAGCCGCCAGCCACCGACATCACACTATTCCAGATCAGGCCAATGGCGCCCGCCGGTAAATCTAGCGTCCACACCTGCTGCCACCACCCCAAGCGATAAATTTTTGCTACCTCCCGCAGCTCCTGGGGCACGCTAGTCAAAGACTGGTAAAAGCTAAACGTCATGTTCCAAGCCATCCCCGTGTAGATGAGGATAATAGCTGCCAGTTCTACGCCCATACGGCTCCCCGGAAAGAGAGCAATGAGGGCCAGCACCACCCCCGGCAAAAATGACAGCACGGGAATCGATTGCAGAATATCCAGCAGGGGCAGCAGGATTTTTTCAGCAGTGCGGTTATAGTAGGCGATATAGGAATAGAGGATGCTAAAGACCAAGGAAATAATGTAGGCAATGAGCATCCGCAGCAGCGTCTGAGCAGTGTAACTTGGCAAGACCGCCGGACTCAGCTCAATGGTGATTGTGGGGTCATAGCGTCCTGTAAACTGAGCCGCTGTGCTGACAATCCAAAAGATCAGGGCAATCAAGGCCAAAATAATCAGACCATCTTGCCAGGTCCAAGCACGATTCAGTGTTTGATTATCGGGGGTAAGGGGGCGTGCCATCGCGGCCTCCAGCGGTTATCTCCACGAGGCAAATTATAGCCACATCCCTGTAGCCGTAAAAGTTAGTAGTGAATGCAAGCCAGGACACCACTGAATTCCCTGACCTATGTCTAAGATTTAGGAGAGCATTAAGTTAGCCCCCCGCTCCTATGCTTTTGCGTCGCACCAAAATTGTCGCTACCATTGGCCCTACCAGTCGATCGCGGGAAGTGATTCAGCAGATGCTGGCCGGTGGCATGAATGTGGCACGGTTAAATTTCTCCCACGGTGACTACAAAGATCATGCCGAAACTATTGCTCTGCTGCGACAAGTGGCCAATGAAGAAGCAACCCCCCTGACGCTACTGCAAGATTTGCAAGGTCCTAAGATTCGTGTCGGCCAGCTTCCTAAAGGGAAGATTGAATTAGTGGAAGGGGAGCAAGTCCACCTCGTGCCGCTGACTAAGGAAAAGACGCAGGGCATTGGCATTGATTATCCTTACCTTGCCGAAGAGGCGCAGCCGGGAATGCAGGTGCTTTTGGATGATGGTCTTTTGGAATTAGTGGTCGAGGCCATTGAGGGAGATCGGGTCACTTGCCGGGTGGTGCAGGGGGGCACCCTCAAAAGCCGGAAGGGGGTGAACCTACCGGATCTCAATCTGCGGTTGCCTTCCCTCACAGACAAAGATAAGCAGGATATTCAATTTGGTATTGCCCAGGGGGTTGATATTATCGCCTTGAGTTTTGTGCGCCGAGCTGAGGATCTCTGGGAGTTGCGGCAGTACTTAGCGGCTCACGGTGCCGGTGATATGCCCGTACTGGCAAAAATTGAGAAACCCCAAGCGGTGGAAAATCTCGCAGCCATTTTGGGGGTAGCCGATGCGATTATGGTTGCCCGAGGCGAT
>NZ_DVDW01000015.1:0-3411 GCF_015296045.1 Thermosynechococcus sp. M3746_W2019_013
GTTGAATCGTGACACTACCGGGGTCGAGCAGGAGAGTACCAAATTTGCCATTGGTGGCACTCAAATCCGCAAAACCACCCATCCACAAGTGTTCTTTCCCTGATACCTCGGCAAAACCCCCGTTACCGCTCAGGTTGCCCCCCCGTGCACTAATGTGGCCGTGGAAATGGGTATTTTCATCTGCCCAAACTACAACCATACCGCCGTTTCCTTGGGTGAGGGCATTGGCTTGAAGTTGTGCCCCTGTGTCAGTGAAGGTGTTTCTGGCGTTGGGTAAGGGACCTTGTCCTTGGAGATTGCCACCAATAAAAATCTGACCCCCACCAAGGTCGCCGTTGGCCGATAGATGGGCAGTGTTTCGAAGATGAATATCTTGGCCTGTTACGGTGATTTGGCCGCCATGGGTACCATCCGCATCTAGCCGTCCGCCAATATTCACTTCGCCTGTGGGACCGCCCGCTAAGATGATTCGCCCTTGACGATTTTCAACGGTGCGTGCTTCGATGATGCCGTCAACGTTCATCACTCGATCCATGATGCGCTGAGCGGCATTTGCAGAAAGGATGACTTGGCCAGCAGTAATGTGCCCCTGTTGGTCAATCAGGCTAGACAGTGGCCGGCCGTAAATGTCCGTGACTTGCTGAGCCAGATCGCTATCTACCTTGACGCTGAGGAGACCATCCCCTGTGAAGTCAAGGGTAGCAGCGGTGCCAGCAGCTAAGGCAACTTGACCTAAACGTGCTGAAATGAAACCGCCATTTTGAACTGCTGGCGCAATTAGGGCTACAAGGCCGCCCTCTTGGGCAGTCATACGACCCTGGTTAGTGATAGATGCAGGTGGCCTGTTGGGAAGGCTGTAAAAGTTTAGTCTGTCTTGCAAAAAGTCTTGATCTGTGATGTTGAGCGTACTTGCAATGAGACTCCCTATATCCACCTGAGCGGTGGGCAAAAAGGCGATGCCGTTGGGGTTAATCAAAAAGATACGACCATTAGCGCTCAGTTGACCGGCAATACTTGAGGGGGTTAACCCTGTCACTCGGTTCAGCGCGGCTGCTGTTGCACTTGGCTGAACAAAGAAGACGCCTTCGCTGGTGCCAATGCTGAAGCTCTCCCAGTTAATGATCGCTTTATCGCTGCCTTGGAGAATGTGGAGCTGATGGGGGGTGCTTTGCCCAAAGAAAACCTGACCATGCATGACGCTGGGGCTTTGTGGCAGCGCCTTAACCACTTGGGAATTCAGGCTTCCTAGAAAAATACTTGACAGAGTGAGACCAAATCCTTTCAGGAACACACTAAGTAATTTTTTCATGGAGGAACACTCTTATTGTCTTTTGCTGGCTGTATTCAGAGGATTAAAGCCCCCACCGCTCCAGCCTGGGGCATTCTTAGGCCTAAAGTGATCTACCGTCGGCTAAAGCCAACAGTCCCCTGTACCCTTTCTCTATGGATTGGGATTATGCCCTCTGCTAGGGGATCTTATCTCACCGTGGGTCTCACGGTGACGGAGATCTCATCCCTCAGAGGGGGCTTATGACTTTATATATAGGTATCTACTCGTACAGTCAATAGTATATCTACCTAGATTGACTATTGTCTAAAAACTTAATATGAGCTGGATCTAGGCACTGGTTCTAGGGAAGGGAGGACCAACTGCTGCTTCAATCCCTGAAAGTCTAGAATATACCTTGAATTTGGAAGAAAAGGCGGGGGGTTTGCTCAAAATTAGGCGTAATCTTCGTGAGCGGAAGGCCAAGCTCTAAGCGAAGTTGTAGGTTAGGGTTGATTAGCTGACGCAAACCAAAACCGGTTGAAAAAGCTTGTTGACTCGGAGGTTCAGCAATAGTAGGTCTTTTAAGGAATGTTTGGCCGTAGTCCACAAAGACATAGGGCTGGCTAATAAAGTTTGTCTTACCTAGGCGATAGCGGCGAGTATTTTGCAACTCAAGGCGTAGGGCATAGCCGTCATCTCCTAAAATGGCGGATTGAATGTAGGCAGATCCAAAGTTAGGGCCACCAATGCCAAACTGCTCAGAAACCACCAGGGGAGCTGCTGCTACTTGAGCTGCACCTGTTAAGGTGACTGACCAATTTTGTGGGAGGAAGAAAATCTGAGTAACGTCAAGGTTGGCTTTGAAGGTTGCAGGAGTGGCATTCAAGCGAGAGAGGGGTAAAGTGGGAGTTCCATTCAAGCGAGCACCTAAGCCTGCAACACCTTGAGAGAGCTGTATAGAGGCGCTAGTGAATCCTACCGAGCTAATGTAGCTGAGTTGACTCGCGGTGCGAAACACGCGGACTCGGTCTTGACTCAGAGGAACTGGCGGCCCTAAAAATGTGGTGCTGATGGTGCTGTTTAGGGCATCAAAGGAAATGCTTGTGAGCAGATTCAGTTTTCTTGAGCGAATGGGATAATAGCTGAAGCCTATGCTGCCCGCCCAAGTGGTGCCTTTGATCCCGAAGGGAGCAAGATTATCTCCGGGCTGGGTTTCAGCGTAACTCAAACTGCCTAGAAACCTGAGGCTGTTTGAATTTAAAGGAATGTTTGTATCGAAGCGACCACTTTTCAGTTCATTAAAATCGAAGGGAACTGTTGTACCACTGAGAATAAATTGTTCACCTCGGTTGAGTAGAGAGTTGAGATAGGTTCCTACCTGGAGACGAACAGGCCCGACACTGTCTGCAGACCAGTTATTAATTGTAACAAAAGGTTGAAACGAATCTTTATTTACAGTGAGCGAAAGAATGGCTGTGCCACGCTGGCTACCGGGTTCAAAGCGCCCACTCACTTGATAGCCTGCTAAGTCGCTTATTAACAACAGATTGCGCTCGAGAACCTTGGCTTTGAGAGGGCGGGAGGATTGGATGCGATTGGCATAGGGCTGTAGCGGTTTGATAGCTCCCTTGGAACCTTCAAAACGTACTTCCTCGATATAACCTTCAACAACTTCGAGGCGAACGGTACCTTCGGCTACTTCTTGGGCAGGTACAAGTACACGGATTAAAAGATAACCTGAACGGCGGTAATGTTCAGCGATTTTTTGGGCAATGGTATAGATATCAGCAAGGGTCACCTCACGGTTGAGCCAATCTGCGTATAGCCGCCTGAGAGTTTCGGGAGAATAGACAGTTGAGCCACTAATGGTGATGTCTTTCAAAAAGAAGCGAATCTTATCTGAATCAGCAGGTGGCTGGATTTCCTGATCTCTAGGAATCGTAATCTTTGGTGTACTTGGGGGTGGCGGAGGAGGTTGAGTTTCTTCAATAATCCGCTCAGGAGAAAAAGCTTGAGCGATTAATACTGCTTGGTTGTAGTTGAACGAAATAGGCGTGGGAAACATTAAAAATACTGACAGGGAGTTCATTACTTAGCCATAAGGGAATGTTAGTGCGTTTGTTCTATAGAAATGTTGTTCT
>NZ_DVDW01000063.1:0-23468 GCF_015296045.1 Thermosynechococcus sp. M3746_W2019_013
GGTCAACCTTGTTCTAATTTTTAAGGGCTTAAGCGGACAATCAACTTACTCCTAGGAGCAGTTAGGAGCACTGTTAGAATTGCCCGTTACGATCGTAGAAGTTGTAACACCACCTGCAACCGTTACACAACCTGTTACACCCGTCCCTTGAGGATCATTCGCGCTTGTCTGAGCCATCGCCGAGTTACCAGCATTAGCATTAATCGTAGGAGTTGTATACCCATCAGGTGTCGAGACCCCGAGCTTCAAAGCTGTTACATCAGGAGCGAATTGTGGTTGCTCCAGACGGTAGGCTTGCTGAGCACGGTTGATGGCACCAATCGCATTCTTGGCGCTGGACAGCCGAGCTTTAGATGCTTGGTTGAGCATAGAGGGCAGGGCAATAGCTGCCAGAATACCAATGATGATGACCACCACAAGCAGTTCAATCAGAGTGAAGCCTTCGTTGGCTTTTTTCTTGGCCAGCAGGTGCTGGAGGAATTTAGCTTTCAGTTCGGTTTTCATAGTCTTGAGACTCCTTAGGTCAACAATCTTGTCTCTACGGTTAACATACCCAGCCATTGCCCCAGACTTAACACCCCCCTCAAAAAATTTTTTGCCTCAGGACAGGGTTGCCCTAGCTATGGGGAAGCGATTTGCCGTCTGCTACAGTTGGGGTAGCTGTCTTATTGGGCAATGCAGGCTTATGGAGAATCGTGGCAATGGTTTTGGCTGGGGGTTTCTGGTGGGTGCCCTCTTTGGTGGCATTACTGGCTCTCTGGTCACGCTCCTACTCAAGGACAGACTTGCGGCAGCGTCTACCGACAAGAGCCCACGGATCAAAGATCAGCGATCAGCTCCCCTCCAAGGGAATGACGAGCCTCTGATGGAGGCGATGCGTCTGGAGCTGGAGGCCAAAATTGCCCAGATCAATGAAGCGGTGGATGATCTGCAGAACCGCCTCAGCCATGAGGACCAACCCTAAGCAGCCAACTGGTGGCACTTAGGGATAAACCCAGCTAATATACAAGAAAAGCACAAATAAAAGACTTGAGACATTCGAATGCTGCCTCAAGCCCAGTCGAGTATTTAAGACCAGCTTCACAGAAATAGGGAACTAGTAGGCTAGACCCATGCTGCGGGTGGTTTCTGCACCCAAATAGACACGAATACTCAAAAAGTCAGTAGGGCAGGCGGTTTCACAACGTTTGCAGCCAACGCAATCTTCCGTGCGCGGGGAGGAGGCAATTTGGCCAGCTTTGCAACCATCCCAAGGCACCATTTCCAGCACATCGGTGGGGCAGGCCCGCACACACTGGGTGCAGCCAATGCAGGTATCGTAGATTTTGACAGTGTGAGCCATGTAATAACCGCTCCTAAAACGATCAGGATGACAGGTGGATGCCCTGCCGCCAACTCAGGAAGCCCCTAAGCTACGACAATAAGGGCAGTCTGGAGAGAAATACCGAGATTTAGGATACCGCAGTGGTTGATTGCTGGACGGACTGGATGAGCAAACTTCAAAGAATGTAACTTTTTTGTAAAGTCTAGTAAATTTACCTACTGTGCCTTCAATCTTGGCCAAAACGGTTTTTAATGGCTGCTGCTTGCCGGCGTTGGGGAACTTGAAGCAGTTCTCGGGATTCCAAGTAGAGTGTAGTCGGACGCGTTGTGTGTGGTGGTCAATGTCCTGGAAGTGGTTACCCCTTGCTCTGTGTAGTGCCGGTCTGCTGCCTGTGCCTTCACCCTATTCCTTGGCTCAGACTTCCCCGCGCACAGATGTGATTGCTCCGTGGGAGATCACGACCTATGCCCGTGTAGTTCTCGAAATTGAACCGATTCGCCAAAAATACTATCGCCAAGCTCAGGCAGCTTTCCAAGGTCAAGTGCCCCGAAACTCTTGCTTTGGCATGAATCCCCAAAATATCCCCAGTGGATTGGAGACCATTTGTGCCAACTATGGGCGGGAGGCAATGCAAGTGCTGAGAAAATATAATATGTCCCTAGAGCAATTCAATGCGATTACACTGCGAGCACAGCAAGATGGCGCCTTTAGCCAACGTATCCAGGCCGAAATGCTGCGATTGCAACAACCTTAATCATCAAGTCCATATCAGGTCTGACAGGTGCTCGGCAGCGTTATAGGTGGCTGTAATCAAGGAAATAGATGGGAGGTCTGCCACACTGGATCGCAACTAATGAGAAATGACGAGGACAATCTCCTCCTCTTGATTGTATAGAGTGGGTGGGGCGATCGCCTCGTCATTATCTACTGTTACAGATTGTAACTTCTAGGCAGAGCCACAGCCACAACCTGAGTGGCCACAGCCGTTACTCTCTTTGCAGGTGCCATTGGCACAGACTTCAGAGCAGTAGGGTTTGCCGTCGACCATGATTGCATCGCTGAGGGAGACAATGCACAGGCAGTGGGGACAGGCGCATTTCATTTGGGTAACAGTTGTCATGGCTTTTCCTCCAAATGGCCAAGATCAGTGAGGTTGTTTTCCACCTCTACTTCAATATATCTGAACAACTGTTCATATGTCAATTGGTTATTGCCTAACCAGCGCCTATGATGAAGATATGAATACTCTTGATCCTCATCATCCAGAGGCTTTAGCGCAGGTGAGCGATCGCTTGCTCTCTACGGAAAAAGCCCAGCGGATGGCGCAGTTTTTTGGTCTACTGGCTGACACGAATCGATTGCGAATTGTGGACCTGCTTGCCCAGGGGGAGTTTTGTGTCAGGGATATCGCCGTGGCTCTAGAAATGAGCGAATCCGCTGTCTCCCACCAATTGCGGATGCTGAAGGCGCTGCGACTGGTGCGTTTTCGCCGCCAAGGACGTCATATCTTTTATCAGTTACTAGATCACCATGTCCTCACGCTTTACAAGGCAGCGGCAGAACATTTAGATGAAGAAGAATCAGACACTTCAGGGGGTGGGATCGGGACAGGCCGGTGGTGATGCTGTGCTTGAACCAGAGGGAGCAGCTTCTAAAATTTGGGTTGTGGTCAATGTTGTATACGTCGCGTAGGTACAACCTGTAAATGCCTTTAATTCTGCTCGCTCAGGGGTGGCTTGGAATTGAGCATAGTCACTGTCGGCATGGCTGATTTGATACTCATAGTCGGGTGTATCACTAAAGCCGATTTGTAAACTTGCTAGGTCGTCGGTGAAGGTTGGATTTGCCAAGCGGTAGGCCTGTTGGGCACGGTTAACTGCACCGATATTGGTTTTGGCTTGGGACTCGCGGGCTTTAATGGCCTGATTCAACATCGAGGGGAGGGCGATCGCCCCCAAGATAGCGATAATAATGACAACAACGAGTAGTTCAATGAGGGTTAGGCCTTTGCAGGTAAGGAGCGATCGATAGAACCAAGGCAGGTTAGAACGATAGGGAGACATAGGAATGCTCCAACTTTGGACTCGTCTTTATCCTAAAGTGTTCCCACAGTTCTTCGTGAAATTACAGGGATCTCCTCTAAAGCCCCAGCAGTTTTTTCTTCGCAGCTTGGAACTCTGCCTCTGAGAGCAGACCCTGCTGATACATGGCCATCAGTTGTTGCAGTTGCTCTAACCCCGAGGAACTTGCTGAAGCAGTGGTTTCAGGTGTTGGTTCGGTTTGGGGCAGGGGCGGTTCAGGGGCAGCGGGTGTTGGCATTGGACTAGGAGCTGATGTTCCTTGAGCCAATTGATAGGTTTGGATCACCTCTTGGAGAATCGCGGCTTCCCGCTTGTATTCAAGGCTGTCGCGTCCTCCCGCTTTGTGGAGTTCTTCCTCGCGTTGCTTCAAGTAGTTTAGTAAATGCTCATAGAGAGTTTGCTTTTGCTGGGGGGTTTCTGCGGCTTTGAGAATCACGGTCACTTGGCGCTGAATTTCCTCTAAGTCGGGACGGCAGGCCAGCACCTCTAGGACTTGAGTCACCTCTTCCCAGTTGGCAGCCAGATCCACTTCCTCAAGGCCGACGGCGGTATGGCGGGCATAGCGGATTGTCACTTCACGGGTGGCACGATTTTCCGCCTGTTTCAGAACACTCAGGGCCCGAGCTGTCACTACCAGTTTCAAAAGTTGTGGGTTTTCCGGAAACACATCCCAAAAGGGAGGATCCTTTTGTAGATGCACGGGAATCGGCAAATCGCGGTTTTCTCCTCGCAGGCGGGCCCGCTTGGCGGTAATCATTTGGCCGCGCCAATCTTGATAGGACTGGCGCAGTTCGGGCATGCCTTCAATACAGCGCAATGAAAAGCCCCCCATTTCTTGGACAAAAACAATGCGATGCCGCTCGCGATCGCCTAAAGGCTTGATGTCTTCACTGGTAATACTCTGGCCGTTGGGCTTGACAAGGTTCTTGAGGAGAGGAATGAGCTTTTTGGCAGCCAAATCGGCGGTATTTTCACCCCCCACAATGGCAATATTCGTATTTACGGAGGGGGTAAAGCCGGCATCGCGCCCACTCATCACCGCCTGGGAGAGGAGTAGCAGGGGCTTAGACTTTTGGTAGGCGAGGCGCAGAACACTCAGGATTTCTCCTTCGTCGTTGCGATAGAGCTGTAACAGGCGATCGCAGGCGGTGAGATCCCGCACAAGGCGGCTTTCTTCCGGAGCATTTTGCACGGTGCGCCGTACTGTTTCCTCGATAATCTCAGCCAGGTCACTTTCTTGGACATCCGCCAGTTGCGCCAAATCCAATAGACGCATCACCTCATTGGCAGTGCGGGTTTCCTTCCACAGGGGACTTGCCTCCTGCAACACTGTTGTCGCTGTTGTGGTACAGAGTTGATTGAGGCCAATGGTAAATGTGGACTCTACCCCTGTGTTGGCACCGGCATAGCGCTCGACGAGGTCTTGATAGAGGCCGTTGAGTTCTTGGCGATCGTAAAGCTTCACCCCATTGATCCGCAGGGCATCTGCACTATCGGCTTGACTATCGGCCATTGCCTTGAAGCCATCCCGTAAATTGAGGAGCCGTTGGTTGAGCTTGGCAAGACGTGCTTCCATCCCCTGTAGCCACTCCTCCAATTTGGCCATCACCTCTTTGGCAAGTACCCGTGCTTTGGCTTGAATGATGGCATTGAAACTCCCCTCAATTCCTTCTAGGGCCTGCTGGCAAAATTCCTCCATTTTTGCTTGCTTGGAGATGCCAAACAGGGTACTGAAGTGGTTAATGTCCTGGAGGGCATTTTCGTATTGCCGCTGACGATTGGTGATGTTGGGCTGCCAAGTGTTCTGGAGCTCGCGGTCGTACTTTTCCCTTTGGCTAAGAAAAATCTGGCGAATTTGCAGCAGAAAGGCCTGGGCAAACTTCGGCCCTCGGTTGCGATCTTCAACGATGCGATAGAACTCCTCCTCAAGACTTTGGCGAGCCTGCTGGATGATTTGATTGCGGTTGTCGTACATGCGCTGGAAAAAGTCACCGTGGAGGCGCTCATCGGGGCTTAGTTCGCGCAAGTGGGCAGCTCGGTAATTGTCCACCTGTTCAGTTAGCCAGGGCACAAATTGCAAAATTTTGCCTCTTTCCGCACCAATCATACCCCCCAACCCCTGTTGGGTACATTCAAGGAGGTTTTCACGGCTAATTTGATGGCGCAGATCGTTGACCCAGCGGGAAATTTCCTGCATATAGGGGCGATCGCCGGCTGCCGCCAGGGCCAGCACCAAATCCATATCCAGCAAGTTCATGGGTTTCAGGAGGCTCTGGGTCAGCTCCAACAGTTGCGGCGGCAATTGCACCGATTCATTTAGCCACCAGTGAATAACGTCTTGACAGAGGCGATAGGTCAAGGAGGCGCGAATTTGGGCAATGGGAATTTCAATACTGGAGAGGCCAAAGCTCATGAAGTTTTTGGGGTAGCCGCGCCCGCCGGCATCCTGAGACGCCCAAGCCGCCTTAATGTTGTCCCGAATGGAGCGTTTGTGGGGAGCAAAGTCCGAGGTGAGATCCAAAAAGATATTTTGGGCGATCATTTCGCGGATCTCATCCAGCTTGAATTCACTCTCGCCATTTTTGGTGCCCACGAGGTAGGTAAAGTCAAAGGGAGGGCAGTTGTAACGCACTTCATCGGCCAGGCTACTGCTAAATTGAGCAACGTACTCAGTGCGGTAGTCGGAAAAGTAGCTGAGTTCCATGAGGGCGGCATAGCCATTGGCAAGGACGCGATCGCCGACACTAATAGCAGCAAAAGCATTGGGCATGGGCACAATTCCCGTGACGAGGGGACTCGACTGCCCCTTGAGCCAGTGGCGGACACAATAGCCGAGGTCAATGAGCATGCCGCTACCCGTACCCCCAGAGAGCGAACCGGTAATAAAGACATTGAGGCTACTATTGTTGACCCTGAGGCCGTAGCGGCTTTGCATAAAACTTTCGTGACCTTTGACGCGATCGCTGGCCGCTTGGAACTTTTGTTGAATCGCATGGTAGTTGCAAAAGAAGGCAAAACGACCACAGGCACGGATTTGACCTGCCCCTGCCTCTAGGGCAGTAATGTTGCGCTCCAGTTCCTTGGGAAACCAAGAGGCAATCCAGGGGTAGTTGTCGAGGTTTTGAATAATTTGCTGCACGTTTTTGCCACTGACACTGGCCCAGTGCTTTTCGTTGTCCTTGAGGGGAGATCCAGCGGCGAGGGGATTGCTGACTTTGTAGTCGCGATCGGTGTCAATGGCCAGGAAGCTAATCACAGGAAACTGTTTCAGGCTGCCGTAGGTTTCTTCAACTAAACGCCGCACCCGCGAGAGCACTTCAATGCCTGTGCCACCCACCCCCACAATGACCGTCGGCACAATTGATTTTTCCTCCACCTGTACAGGCATGGTTACTCTCTCCACCGCAAGTCACCCCGATCCTAGCAAGGATGTCCGCGAAATGTTTCATAAGAAAATTTGGCAGCAATGCAATTTGATTGCTTTATCCGCTGGGGGTCACCGCAGCAGCCTGGCGACCTGCGAGCAGTTGGGTGACCTTTTGCAGTAACCCTTGGGGTTGAAAGGGCTTGGTGATGTAGTCATTGGCACCCAGTTGAAAGGCCTTTTGGCGGTGGGTATCCCCTCCCCGTGAAGTTAACATTGCAACGGGTAAATGGTGTAAAGGCGTCGAAAGACGAATCGCCTCTAGTAAGCCATAACCATCGAGGCGGGGCATCTCGATATCCGTGATCACAAGGGAGACTTGATCCCCTTGGCCAAGGAGAAAATCCAAGGCTTCTTTGCCATCGCGGCATTGTACAACATCGTAGCCCGCCTGCCGCAGCACACGATCCAGGAGCCGTCGCACGGTGATGGAGTCATCAACAATGAGCACTTGGGGAATCGTGCGCTGCTGGGGTCTTGCCATGATCGGGGAGGCCGGTACCGCCATGGGCCTAAGCAGCACCGTAAAGTTATCGGGAGCCAGAACCGGCACCACTTCACCGCTTCCCAGAACCGTACACCCCATGACGTAGGGGGGCACGGGTACCGTTTGATCAAAGGGCTTGACCACTAACTCCCGCTCGGCAATAAGATAGTTCACCGCCAAAGCCACCGCCTGACCGGCCACATCCACAACCACACCTACACCAAGGGGCTGCGTTGGCGCACTCAGGGGACGATGATAGGGCAGTAATTGATGCAGGGGGCACAGGGGAATGGATTGTCCTTGCCAATCAATGGTGGGGCTGGGGTGGCGAATATCTGTGTATTCCTTGAGGGCAATGACTTCGCGGATACTCAGGTCTGGGATGGCCAAGGTGAGCTCCCCGACTTGACACAGTACCATGGGCAGCAGACTCAGGGTCAAGGGGAGGGTAAGGGTGAAGGTCGTTCCCTGCTGGGGTTCGGTGGTGATCTGCAGACGACCCCGCGATCGCTGGACTTGCTCACGCACCACATCGAGTCCCACCCCACGACCGGAGAGATCACTCACCTCCTTGGCGGTTGAAAACCCCGGTACAAAGAGAAATTCCAAAATCTGCTCGCGGCTCAGGTGAGGAACTTTTTCGGCAGAGCAAAGCTGCAGTTCCATCGCTTTTTGACTGACCCGTTGCAGATCTATTCCCCGACCATCATCGGCCACCTGAATTTCCACGGCATTCCCCCGCAGTCGCGCCCGTAGCCAAATGGTTCCCGTCGGGGACTTGCCCAGTTGCTGCCGCTGTGCGGGTGGCTCAAGACCGTGGTCAAAGGCGTTGCGCACCAGATGGGTCAGGGGTGCCTTGAGTTGCTGCAAAATCACTTGATCGACAAGGGTATCGCCCCCCTCAATCACCAGTTGAACCGGTTTATGGTGGCGATCGCCCAAGGCTTGCACAGCGGTCACAAACTTTTCTGCCAGTTGGCGAAAGGGCACTAAGCGAGAATTCGTCAGTTCAGCGTAGAGACTATTTAAGTGCTGGCGGTTGAGATCCAGGGCTTCTTGGAGATCGCGGTTGAGCAGATCAATATCGGCGCCTGTCTCCTGAATCCGCACCAGCAATTCTTGAAAATCTTGGAGGGCGGTGTGCAGTTCTGTGTAGTGGTCAAATTGCAGGGCATCAAAGTCATCAACGTCATCAACGTCATCAAAGTCATTGTGGCCATTCGTTGGCCGACCTCGACCGCCAAGGGGGGTGGCCAAGCGATCGTAAACAGTCTGCACCTGATCGCGAATGGGCCGAAATTGCTCAAGGCGGTGCTTAAGTTCGCGATTGGCCCGCAAAAACTGCTGTTGATAGAGGGTGAGGCGTTCTTGGCCAATGAGCAATTCGCTGACAGTGTTACCGAGGCGATCCAGCCGGCTGACGGGAATGCGCAGATAGCTGTCTTGGGGGGGAGTTGTTTCCGCAGGCGGGGTAGGGGTCGGTTCAGGCGGCAGTAACTTGACCAGTTCTGCCTGCTGCAATTGACGACACTCAGCGACAATGGCGGGCACTAATTCCCCAAGGGGCAAATCCGCTGCTAACTTCGGTAATTCGGCGGCCAGTTGCTGCAACCAAGGCAGTGCGTACTGTTTCCCTAAGGTGTGGGCAGTGGCAATTAGGTGAGCCAAGGCCGTCTCCCGCTCTGCATCCGTGGCACTGGCCTCTAGGATCTGCAAGGACTCCTCAAGGGTCTGGGTCAAGGCGGTGCGCAGATCGGGGGGAGCTGCAGTGGGGGGCGAGGGGAGGGCTGAGACGGTGCTGAGGAGTTCCGTGAGGGCTGCAAGAAGGGCTTGATAGGGGGGTGTTGGTGTTAAGGAATGATTCTGTTTGGCGGCGGCCAAGAGTTCTTGGGCTTGCTCAATGCCTTGAACTAGAAGATGATGAGCACGGGGGCGATCGCCCAGGCGACCCTCCTTGAGGGCTTCCAGAACATCCTCTAGGCGATGACTCAAGACCTGTAGCTCACTCAGTTGGGCAATCCCAGCCCCCCCTTTGAGGGAATGCGCCGCCCGCATCAACCTGTTGTAATCCTCAGCCGTATAGTGACGCTCGGGATTGCTGATCACCTCCTCTGCCCATTGTTCGAGGAGCAGTAAATACTCCGGGGCATCCTCGTAGAGGAAGCAATGGCGCGCTTCTTGGGTAATTGCATCAAGCTCAGTCGCATCAAGGGTCATAGGTTACCCGTCCTCAAGGATCCACACGGAACCGCGATACCGAGGCCTGCAGTTCTGCGGCAAGGGCTACTAGACTTTCCATGGCATCCACCACAGCAGCAGCGGCTGAAGTTGTTGTTTGTGCCATCTGGGCAACCCGCTGCATAATCTGCGTCACTTCTGCAGCCGTGGCGGTTTGGGAGGCGGTGCGCTCAGAAATCATTTGCAGTCGTGAATCAATCTGCTGGTTGAGGCGAGCGAGTCCCTGTAACGTTGCTTTGGTTTGACTCACCAACTGGGTGCCCTTGACCACTTGCGCTGTACTGACTTCCATTTCCTGAAGCACCTCAGCCGTCTCCTGCTGAATCCCCGTCACTAACTGTTCAATATCCCGTGTTGAATCTGTGACTCGCTCGGCCAGGCGGCGCACCTCATCGGCCACCACCCGGAAGCCTTGGCCGTGCTCCCCAGCGCGGGCAGCTTCAATCGAAGCATTAAAGGCCAAAAGGTTGGTTTTCTCAGAGATGTTGGAGATGATGTTGATGATTTTGGAGATTTCTTGGGAGGATTCAGCGAGGCGTTTCATTTTCTTGGCAGTCTCGGCCACGCTGAGGCGGATATTCTCCATGCTCTCTACGGTAGTGTCCATAGTTGCATCCCCCAATTGTGCTGCCGTCAGCCCCTCTGCGGCGATCGCTGCTGCTTCTTGGGCAGACTGGGCTACTGCTTGCACTGAGGCGGCCATTGTTTCGACCGCTTCCACACTGCGATCAATGTCGGCAGCTTGCTGGGTTGCCCCGGCAACCAGTCCGGCGATCGCCCCCTGGGTGGTTTGGGCAGCGGTTTGGACTTGGTTGGCAGCGGTTTGGACTTGGACGACAATTTGACGCAAACTACGCACTGTGGCATTGAAAGCATCGGCAATGGAACCCATTTCCCCTTCGTCCACCTTGGCGCGTACGGTGAGATCTCCCCGCTGGGCTCCCTCAATATCCAGCAATAGGTTAATCACTGCCTCCTGCATTTTCATCCGTTCTTGGCGCTGCCGCTGTACTTCCCCTTGACGTTGCGCTTCAAGGGTTTGAATCTGATCCTGCTGCTGCTGGAGCTGAGCGACCAAGACGGCAATTCCTTGGCCAATGGCGGCGAGTTGAGGATCCTTAAACGCAGGCAAGGGGCTATCCCACTCCTGTTGCTGGAGTTGCACTAGCCATGTTTCTAAGGTGTGCAGCCCCTGTCGCAACTGTTTGATTTGACCCCGTCCTAGGGGAATGGGGGTAGCGGCAACGGGAGCACTCGGCAGTGGGGGGAGCGGGGGAGGCGCAGGGCTTGTCTGCAATAGTGCCAAGGCATGGCGGGCACTTTGACCAAAAATTCCCTGATCTGCTGCGGCGATCGCCTGATAAAGGGCTTTGGCGGCAGTGACATCACCCGCCTGTTCTAGGGCAGTGGCTAGGGTTAACTGTACCAAATGATCAGTGGGTTCTTCCTCAAGGAGGGCCCGCAGGGTCGGGATATCCTGAGTGAGAATGGCATTAAAGTAGCGATCGCTCAGGGATGAGGTTGGCGGGGTGGAATTGGCAAGGGAGGTCATAGGGCTGGAGCGGCTGAATGGGCAACAGCTTCAAAAACGGCTTCAACATTCAATAGTAAAATTGGCAGGCGATCCAACCGCACAAAACCCTGCAAATACTGGTGCACCTGCCGTTGAAGTTGCTGAGGCACCGGTTGCCGCTGCTGTGGGGAGACATGAATAATGCCCCGCAGTTGACTCACCACACAAGCCAGTTGACGCGGCGAAGATCCGTCAGTATCGCGCATGACCAGTGCCGTCCAACGTTGGTGGGGCGATCGCTCCCAAGCATGCTCCACCCCCAGCAATTTCAATAGGTCAAGCATCCACAATAACTGCCCCCGGTGGTTACTAATACCCAAAAGAGCAGCTGAAACCCCCGGCACCAGACAAATATCCCGTGGCTCAACGCTTAAAACCTGAGCCGTTTGCCCAAGGGGAATGGCCACATTCACCCGTTGGGGCAGTTCCACATGAAAGTATTCCTGAAGGACTGGGGCACTCACAGACATCATTGAGGCAAGGGAGGTAAGTACTCGTTAATGGTTTCAATTAAATCTTCCGGTTCAAAGGGTTTCGTAATGTAGGCATTCCCCCCCTGACGCAACGCCCAAAAACGATCAAAGTCCTGATCCTTAGAGGAGCAAAAGATAATCGGCACCGTCTTGAGGAGGGAATTCGCCCGTACTTCGCGGCAGAGTTCAAAGCCATTGGCCCCTGGCATCACAATATCGAGGACAATCAAATCCGGTGGCTGATGCGTAGCCAACCATTCCATGGCTTTTTCCGCTGTTTCCGCCACATGGGCCTGGTGTCCCAATTTCTCTAAAATTGAGACAATCATGGTTTGCTCTGTGCGGCAATCCTCAACGACGAGCACCTGCTTCATGAATGACTCTCCATTGCTGCAGTCCGAGTAAATCGCTCCGCTAACGATAGTAACTCCTGCGGGGTAAAGGGTTTCGTTAAATACTCCGTGGCCCCTGCCATCCGTGCTCGAATCCGATCCACTAGCCCGTCGCGCCCTGTGAGCATGACTACTGGCACATCCTTAAGGGCTTCTGTTTGCCGCAGTTGACGGCAGAGCTCATAGCCATCCATTTCTGGCATTGAGATATCCATCAAGACTAAGTCAGGCTTAGTATCATTGAGGGCACTTAGGGCATGGGTTGGTTTCATCAAGCCTAGCACCCGATAACCACAGGTTTCCAAAATCAGGCGGACATTGCGCTGAATGGTGCGGCTATCGTCAATACAAGCCACGATGGGGCGAGTATCACTGGTGGGGATAGTGTAGGGATGCTGGGCAACCAAACCATTGACTAAGGCGGGTTGCAGTAACTGAGCAGTGGCGATCGCCTCCCTGCGCAACTGAGTCGCCACTTCATAGAGTACGGGGGTCTGCTCCAAGAGTTGAGGCAAGGCAGCGGCAATATTGCGGCCATAGTCCATTGGCCACAGATCAGCGGGAACTCGCTCGGTTGTGGTTAGCACCAGTCGTTGCAGCGGCGAGTTCAAATAGGTGCGCACCTGTACTGCTTGGGTAATGGCTTGCCGCAGTTGACTGAGAGTTTCCTTGATTGGCACACAGAGAACCAAGGGATCAAGACCCGCCACCCGCTCCATCTGCAACGCGGCTTGGGGCATAGCAAAGATATGAACCAGCGCTTCTTGACTAAAGAGAAAGAGTAGCCTACGCAGTTGGGGAAGGGTCAATTGCCCCTGTTGCCAAAGACGACAGAGATACTGATACTCCGTTTCATCGGTTGCGAGTGTGGTGCTGAGTTGAGGGCAATAGCGTTGACACAGGTAGTTGAAGCGTTCCTGATGCCCAACAGTGCTATTGGCGTAATGTAGTTGACCATTGCCCACATACAGGTTCCAGCCGATGGAGGGGTCCCTCGGATCGGTAAATATTAAGTGACCGGAGAGGCGATCGCCAATCACCCTCTGAATCACCCGTGCTGGAAATGCCAATGCTTTGTTGCCCACTGGCGCTACTGAACTTGACGTAGGTGTGCTTGCTGTCATAGAAATTGTTCCTTTGACAATCCGATAGATCGCTAATAGTTCGCTGAATCAGTAATAGACAACTGCGGCGTTAAAAGTCTATAAATTTTTTGATATCGTTAAGGCCAGAAGTAAAAGCCTAGAGTACCCAATGCTAAATTCTTAAGCTTGCTGTACAAAGAAAACTGTTTTATTTCCCTTGTTATCAGAATTGAACAGAGACAAGGCAGTGAAAATCGTTTTCACACACGTTCACCGCTTCTGTAGTCGAAAATAATATCATGGAAAGGAAAAACCTGTAGCTACTCCAATTTTTCCAATCATTCCCCCAATCTCTATATTTTTCAGTATTTTTGCTCTATCTTGCATTGTAAAGCTCCTGTCTTCCCGAAAAATGTATTCTACTTAACGTTTCCTTGACGTTCTTTATTAGGATCCTTATAGTTATAGGCTTTTCCTAATGTCCCGCTCCGAATGGTTGACCAGCCTATTCCCGCTTTGGGTAATGCTTACGGCAATTGTGGCGCTAGTGTATCCACCCCTATTTTTGTGGGTCAGCAGCGATCTCATTGTCTGGATCTTGATGATTGTCATGCTGGGGATGGGAATCACGCTGAGTTGGCAGGAGTTCCAGGCTGTGGGGTTAATGCCTCGCACGGTTGCCCTCGGATTTGTTGGCCAGTACGTGATTATGCCGACGGCGGGATGGCTGGTTGCACAGCTATATCAATTGCCCACGCCCTTTGCCGTAGGACTAATTTTAGTCGCTTGCTGCCCTGGTGGAACGGCCTCCAATGTGGTGACGTTTATTGCCCGTGCCCATGTGGCGTTGTCAGTCGTCATGACCCTTTGCTCAACGCTGGCAGCGATTATTTTGACACCCCTATTAACCAAGCTACTGGCAGGTCAATAC
This sequence comes from Thermosynechococcus sp. M3746_W2019_013, assembly GCF_015296045.1. Lineage (NCBI taxonomy): Bacteria > Bacillati > Cyanobacteriota > Cyanophyceae > Acaryochloridales > Thermosynechococcaceae > Thermosynechococcus > Thermosynechococcus sp. M3746_W2019_013. The sequence goes on from NZ_DVDW01000063.1 coordinate 14,009, forward strand.
GTTGAAGTAAACGCCCTGCAACTATTTTGGGGCACAGTCCAAGTGGTATTGCTGCCCATTGTGATCGGCTTAGCTTTGAATACCAAAGCCCCCAACTTGGTGAAAAAAGTGCTCCCTATTTCTCCCTTGATTTCAGTTTTGGGCATTTGTGTCATCTGTGGTGGCGTGTTTGCAGCAAGTGCCAAGGCAATTCTCAGTCATGGTTTGCAACTGTTGGCAGCTGTTGTGTCCCTCCACAGTTTGGGCTTTCTTGGCGGCTACTATCTTGCTCGAGCTGTGGGCTATTCAGAGCGCACCTGTCGGACAATCGCCATCGAGGTGGGCATGCAAAACTCTGGGCTAGGGGTGGCGTTAGCGCGGCAAGCCTTTGCAAATCCCCTCACTGCAGTACCCTGTGCGATTTCGGGGGTGGTGCATTCCCTAATTGGCAGTCTCTTGGCGGGTATTTGGCGGTGGCAGCAGGGAGCAGCAGCTGTTCCAAAAATCTGAGGCTCCTTCACGATAGATTGAAAAATGTTTGCGCCCTGAGTATTGTCATGACAGCTTCTTCTCCCATTTCGACAACAACTGCGCCTTCCCTGACCCCAGTACCAGTACCCCGCTGGGATCTCACTGTTCCGCTGTGGTTGGCGCTGGCGATCGCTGCCGTTGCCACGGTCATCCTCTACATTTTCTTTTTGCCCTTTCAGGGCACCTACCTTGGCCAACTGCTTCTCAATCGCGGCTGGACGCAACCCGTGGCTGTCTTTTTTGCGTGGACGGTTTTGGTGTTTACAATTTTGAAGGCGATTGCTCTGTTTCAACAGACCCCCAGCCTGCGTCAAATCTGGATCCCCGCCAACTACCCCTTCACCGCGATGCGGGATATTTTGCAATTGCAGCAAACCCTTGCCCAACGGCGGACGCTCCTTCCCAATCGCTGTGCTCGTGTTTTAGGGGCATTTCTCAGTAGTGGCCAGCGGGAGATTGCTGTTGAAGCCGCCGCAGAAGACAGTGGCAGTGCCGCAGCCGCCACCGATGCCTCCTATACGATTCCCCGGGTTCTAGTCTGGGCAATTCCCCTGTTGGGTTTTATTGGCACGGTGGTGGGGATTAGCCAAGCGGTCAGTGGCTTTTCCAGCTTTTTGGAGACAGCTCAGGACGTGAACCAAATCAAGGAGGGGATTGGTGGTGTGACGACGGGGCTAGCGGTGGCCTTTGATACTACCCTTGTAGCCTTAGTGCTGAGTGTGCTGGTGATGATCCCAATGGTAATCGTTGAACGCTGGGAGAATAAGTTGCTGCTGCAAATTGACACCTACATTAACGATCAACTGCTGCCCCGCCTCCCCGTTACGAATATGACCGCAGGGGTGGATGGTGAACCCCTCCAACAAGTGATTCAGGAAACTATTCGCACGGCGTTGCCCACAGAAGAAAAGCTGCAAAAACTGTTGGAGAACTTAAATCAACTGGCCCTTACTGTGATCAGGGATCGGCAGCAATTTGTGGCCACGCTCGAGGAGCGGCAGCAACAGTCCATTGAGCAGTTTGAGCGCCTTGTAACCCAGATTCAGCACAGCCAAAGGGAACTGCGGGCGCAGGTCAACCAGGAACAGACCGCCATTGCCCAAGAACTGCGGCAACAGAGCCAGTACATGGCCCAACTTTTGGCCGAGAGCGATCGCACCCTGCAACAGCGGTTACAACTGTTAGAAACCCTCAACCAAGCCCTGCAGGCCCTCGCGGATACAGGGAATCTGCAACTGCTTCTCGATCGCCTCAACGACACGCTGGGGCATCTGCAACCCGTATTACGGCAACTGGCACAGCCCCGACGAATGATGCTGGTGGAGCAACCCGGCTCCTTGGAGGGGGGCGATCGCCCGCTTTAGAGGCTAGACCGCGAGGAACCGCTGAATCACCTCTTGGCTGAGATCACGGGTAGGGCCAGAGGCAACAATGCCCCCCTTTTGCATTGCATAGTACCAGTCCGCCTCACGGACAAAGTGGAGGTGCTGTTCCACTAGGAGAACAGAAATGCCTCGGGCGGCAATAATGCGACGAACCGCCGCCTCAATCTCAAGGATGATCGAGGGTTGAATGCCTTCGGTGGGTTCATCCAGCAAAAGCAGTTTGGGTTCTCCCATTAGGGCGCGAGCGATCGCCAACTGTTGCTGCTGCCCACCGCTGAGATCTCCCCCCATGCGGTGGAGCATTTTCTTCAGGATAGGAAAGAGTTCAAAAATTTCCTCTGAAATCTCCTGTTTTGCCCGCTGACGGGGACGCGCCTCCAAGCCAAGGAGGAGATTCTCCTTCACCGTCAACCGGGGAATAATTTCCCGTCCTTGAGGTACATAGCCAATTCCCAGCTTGGCTCGCTGATCCGGACGCAACGGCAAGAGAGATTCTCCTTGACAGTCCAGCTGGCCGCTGCGGGGCTTGATCAGGCCAATGATTGTTTTCAGGAGTGTGGTTTTGCCGACGCCATTACGGCCAATGAGGCACACCATTTTGCCAGGAGGCACACTCAGGTCAATATCCCGCAGGATATGGCTTTCGCCGTAATAGACATTGAGGCCACGAATGCGCAGCATCCAATCGGCATCCACTGCTGTCCTCGCTAGGGGGTAGTGATCAACGCGAGTCATGGTTGTTGTGCTAAGTCGGATTCTTCGAGGGGAGCACCTAAATAGACTTCAATCACGCGGGGATCATTTTGTACGGTTTCAATAGAACCTTCGCAAAGTACCGAGCCCTCATGGAGAACCGTAACCGTGCGAGCAATTTGGCGGACAAACTCCATATCGTGCTCAATGACAATAATGGAGTGGCTTTCGGCCAGGGCCACTAGAAGCTCTCCCGTTAGGTGGGTCTCCTCATCCGTGAGACCTGCCACCGGTTCATCCACCAATAGCAAATCGGGGGATTGTGCCACCAGCATGCCAATTTCTAGCCACTGCTTTTCACCATGGGAGAGGAGTCCTGCCGGAAAGTTAGCTTTTGGCCGCAGACCAATGATATCAATCAAGCTGTGCAAGCGATCGCGCTCCTCGCGGGACAGTGGCTGAAACAGCATTGCCAAGACACTCTTACGGCGGGCTACTGCTAACTCCAAATTTTCCTGCACTGTTAGGTTGAGATAGACGCGGGGAGTTTGAAACTTGCGACCAATGCCCATACGGGCAATTTGATCTTCGCTATAGCGACGCAGATTGCGCCCTTTGAAGAGCACTCGCCCCTGTGTCGGCTTGACTTTGCCCGTAATCACATCGAGGAACGTGGTTTTACCAGCACCATTGGGGCCAATAATCACCCGTAGTTCCCCCGCCTGCATCTGAAACGAGAGATGATTTAGGGCATTGAAACCATCAAAGCTAACGGTGAGATCCTCAATCTCAAGGATAGGTGTCATGGCAATTATTTGCCCTCCTGCTCGAGAACTTGACGCTCATATTGCACCTCAGGATCAAACTCCAACTCTGGATATGTTGCCACGGGTTGCGGTCGCCCCAAGAGTTTCGCAATCAGGTTGGGGGCTTCGGTGCGCAGCCAGCCAACAATTCCCGTAGGTAGTGCCAACACCACAATTAAAAACAGTGCCCCTTGAAAAAAGAGCCAAATATCGGCAAATTGCTCACTCAACAGACTGCGGGCAAAGTTGACCAAGAGTGCTCCCAGCACGGCTCCAATGAGGGTGGCACGGCCGCCAACCGCCACCCAGATCACCATCTCAATCGAGAAGGCAATGTCCATCGCTCGTGGTGAAATGATGCCTGTGCGCAGGGTAAAGAAAGCGCCACCGATCCCTGCCAAGGCAGCGGAAATAGCAAAAACGAGTACCTTATAACTGGTCGGATTGTATCCTGAAAAACGGACGCGGACTTCATCATCGCGAATAGCAACCAGTAGGCGGCCAAAGCGTCCCATTGTCAGACAACGGCAAAGAAGATAGGCCAAGGCCAAGAAAATTACTGTTATGACATAGAACCAATACTGGGTCTGGGCATTGCGCACAGGGAACCCCAGCAGGGTTTGAAAATCCGTCAGGCCATTGGTGCCGTTAAAAAGTTTTTGCTGACCATTAAAGAAGTTAAAAAAGACGATGATGGCTGCCTGAGTAAGGATAGAGAAATAGACCCCTCGGATGCGGTTGCGGAAGACAAGGTACCCTAAGAGTGCCGCCAATAGGGCTGGGATCAGCACCACTGCTGCGACAGCAAAGGCAAAGGAATAGAAGGGATACCAAAACCACGGCAACTCCGTGACCCCGTAGAGGGACATAAAGTCCGGCAGTGGACTAGGGGCAGTGGTGGGTACCTGTAGTTTCAAATGCATGGCGATCGCGTACCCCCCCAAAGCAAAGAAAATGCCATGACCAAGGCTGAGCAACCCCGTAAACCCCCAAATCAGATCAATCCCCAAAGCCACAATCGCCAGAGCCAGATAGCGGTGCAGCAAATCCAAGCGAAACCCCGGCAACAGAGGTGGCATCACGAAAATCAGGATCAAAGCAAGGATAGCCACCACGATTAACTCGCGACCACTGAGGCGATCTTTCGGAAAAAAGAACTGCGATAGCTTAGGCATCGACCATCCGTCCTTTTTGTGGAAAAAGACCAGCGGGACGCAGTTGTAGGAAAGCAATAATCAGGATGAAGACCATCACCCGTGCCATACTGGTACTAGCAAAAAATTCAAAGAAGTCAAACAGTGCTGTTTGCGGTTCAAGAAAGCGGGTCATCAACCCCGAACCAATGACATAGTTGACAAAGCCAATGCCAAGGGCAGCCACAATCGAACCGACAATTTTACCGACTCCCCCCACGACAACAACCATGAAGGCTTCAACAATGTAGTTCTGACCCGTATTGGGGCTCACAGAACCCAAAAGGCTAATGGCACAGCCTGCTACTCCCGCTAGACCAGAGCCAAGGGCAAAGGTGAGGGTATCAACCGTTTGGGTGGGAATACCCAAGCAGGCACTCATACTGCGGTTTTGAGTTACGGCGCGAATCCGTAGGCCCCATTGCGATCGCAGAAGAAAGAAGTAAATCGCCGCCAGACACACCACCGTCAGGGCAATAATAAAGAGGCGCACAAAGGGAAACTGCACCCCCCAAAGATTCACTCCTCTCCGCAGCCAACTGGGAGCGGTCACATCCACCCCCTGAGCACCAAACCAGGGCTTCGTCATTGCCAGGCCCACCGTGCCCCCAGCCACGAGGCTAGCCGTCAGGCTAATCCCGAAAGAGAGCACCAGTAACACTGGCGATACCCAAGCCTGCCAACGGGGAGCGATCGCCCGTTTAGAGAGGAGCCAGCGGCCACCAAAGAAGAGCAGACAAAAGAGGGCGATCTGCAGCGTCATCTGCCAACTTATACTGCGCACCAACTGTTGCAGGATCAAACTCACACCCCAAGTGGCCAAGAGGGTTTCAAGGGGGCGACCATAGAGATAGCGAATGACTCCCCGCTCAAGAACGACACCGATCCCCGCTGCCACGGCAAAGGCTAAGGGCACTGCTATTAATAGATAGGCATCAAACCAACCCTCCCCCAATTGACGGAAGCCATTTTGTACCACGAGGGTAGTGTAGGCTCCCAGCATCATCAGTTCGCCGTGGGCAAGGTTAATCACGCCCATAATGCCAAAAACAATCGCCAGCCCCAGTGCGGTTAACAGCAACACCGCACCGATACTCATGCCATTGAAGACACTTTCTAGCAAAAAGGTCATGGTTCTAAAACCTGTCAGAAAAAAGCCACCCCAGACAGCCAACTGTGATTGTCAAGCGCCTTAGGGGGCAAAAACTGTTTTTAGGACTACTAAATTTCGGAAATTAGGGAATCAAGCCCCCCCAGCCTTAAATTTGCCGGGGTTATCCACATCAGTGCGCGTCCAATCGCAGGCGAAACCCTTGGTTTCCGCCACAAACTGGTTCCAAGGCAGTGGATCCACGGGCTGGGGTGTGGAGTAAACAATCTTAAAGAGACCATCTTCACCCACCTCACCAATGCGCACTGTTTTGGAAATGTGGTGGTTCGGGAACATCTTCACGGGACCTTCCGGGGCATTAAACGTCTGGCCAATGGCAGCTTGGCGCACTTTTTCCAAATCGTCAGCTGTGCCTGCCTGCTCCACGGCCTGTTTCCAGAGGTGAACGGCAATGTAGGCGGCCTCCATTGGATCATTGGTGACGCGGTTTTGGCCAAACTTCGCTTTGAAGGCCTCGACAAACGATTTATTTTCAGGGGTATCCACAGTCATAAAGTAGTTCCAAGCAGCATACTGCCCCTTGAGGTACTCAACGCCAATGGCTTGAACCTCTTCCTCAGCAATACTGACGGACATCGTTGGGTATTTATCTGGTGTCAGACCTGCTCCCTGCAACTGCTTAAAGAAGGCCACATTGCTATCGCCGTTGAGGGTGTTGAAAATCACACCGCCATCGGGCAAGGCATTGCGAATGCGAGTAATGATGGGCGTGACTTCGGTGTTACCCAAGGGCAGATAGTCTTCACCCACTGTTTCACCACCTTTAGCCGCCAGTTGTGCCTTGATAATTGTGTTGGCCGTGCGGGGAAAGACGTAGTCTGAGCCCACTAAGAAAAATTTCTTACCCTTGTTTTGCAGGAGCCAATCTACGGCAGGTTCGATTTGCTGGTTGGGAGCGGCACCCGTGTAAAAAATGTTTTTCGAGCACTCTTGACCTTCGTACTGCACAGGGTACCAAAGCATGTGATTCTTGGATTCAAAAACCGGCAGTACTGCTTTCCGAGAAGCAGAAGTCCAGCAGCCAAAAACCGCTACCACTTTATCTTGATCGATTAATTTCGTGGCTTTTTCGGCAAAGGTCGGCCAGTCAGATGCCCCATCCTCCAGAATAGGTTGAATCTGCTTGCCCAGAACCCCCCCCGCTTGGTTGATTTGCTCAATGGCCAGTTGGGTAGCATCCACCACACTCTTTTCACTAATGGCCATGGTGCCACTTAAAGAATGCAAAATCCCCACTTTAATAGTGTCACCACCAGCGGCGGTTGGTTGTCCACCACCTCCGGTTTCTGTAGCTGGAGCACACCCTTTAATCAGAAGGCTCGTTCCCAATGCGGCTGAGCCATAGACTAAAAATTTCCGGCGTCCAAGTCCAAATTGTTGAGCCATGGGGTTTTGTTCTCTCGTATAAGCAATAATCTCCCATAGATTAAAAGACATGATTGGTGTAAACTGTACTCTAGGCTACAAAGTTTCAGCGATCGCTCCCCATGGCTAAGTACCCTTTGTCAAGAAGTGGATTGACTGCTAGACAAGTTTAGCTCGGACCTTAGCCCGGTGGCCATTGCATGGGTCGCCCACCCAACAAGTGTAAGTGCAGATGATAGACTGTTTGCCCACCGTCGGGACCATTGTTAATGACAACGCGATAGCCATTCGTTAGACCCTCTGCCTCGGCAATGCGTTTCGCAGTCAGCAGCAGGTGCCCCAGCACGCGGTGATCTTCAGGTTCTGCCAGGCTTAGTTGGGGAATCGGCTTTTTGGGGATCACCAGAATATGTACAGGGGCTTGGGGGTTGATGTCGCGAAAGGCCAGACACAGCTCATCTTCATGGACAATGTCCGCAGGAATCTCGCGGCGAAGGATGCGGCTAAAAATGGTTTCCGTGGTCATGTTTTGCTCCTCACAGATACTTGATAGTTTAGGGATCAACCCAGCGGCCATCGGCCTTGATTAATTCCACAAGGGCAGCCACGCCTTCCGCTTCTGGGACTTTCTTAACTTCCTCACGGCCGCGATAGAGGGAGATGTAGCCCGGCTGTTTGCCCACATAGCCATAGTCGGCGTCGGCCATTTCCCCCGGCCCATTGACAATGCAGCCCATGACGGCAATATTCAGACCCGTCAGGTGTTTGGTAGCTTCACGGACTTTGTGCAGCACTTCCTCAAGGTTAAAGAGCGTCCGCCCACAGGAGGGACAGGCCACATACTCCACCATGGTTCGCCGCAGGCCCAAGGCTTGCAAAATGCCGTAGCAAACCGGAATTTCTTTTTCGGGAGCTTCAGTGAGGGACACACGAATTGTGTCGCCAATCCCTTCGGCAAGGAGGGTGGCAATGCCTGCGGTGGATTTGATGCGGCCATACTCGCCATCCCCAGCTTCGGTGACGCCCAAGTGGAGGGGGTAGTCCATGCCCAGTTCGTCCATGCGCTTGACCATCAGGCGGTTGGCAGCAATCATCACCGGTACCCGTGAGGCCTTGAGGGAAATTTCCAGGTTGTAGAAGTTCAACGACTCGCAGATGCGGATAAATTCCAGGGCCGATTCCACCATTCCTTCTGGGGTATCGCCATAGGTAAAGAGCATCCGCTCAGCAAGGGAACCGTGATTGACGCCAATGCGCATGGATTTGCCCTGATCGCGCAGCGAGATCACCAGTGGCTCAAGGGTTTCGCGAATTTTGGCACCAATTTCCTCAAATTCCGCTTGGGTATATTCAGTGCGATTGGGCTTGGGTTTCTCAAAGACGTAGAGCCCCGGATTGATGCGTACATTGTCCACATACTTGGCAACTTCGAGGGCAATTTTCATGCCGTTGTGGTGGACATCGGCAACAAGGGGCACGGGTTTGTAGGTTTTGTAGAGGCGATCGCGAATCTCTTCCATGGCCTTGGCATGGGCAAGGCTGGGTACTGTCACCCGCACAATTTCACAGCCAATTTCATGGAGACGACGAATGGCGGCCACTGAGCCTTCAATATCTAGCGTGTCTTCATTGATCATTGACTGCACCGCCACGGGATGACCGCCCCCAATGATGACAGAGCCAATGGGCACTGGACGGGTTTTGCGACGGACAATGGCGGTTTCTGTCGGAGTAGCTTGAACAGGACTCGGCAGCGTTTGCATAGGATCTAAGTGGCCAAATTGTGCAACTTCTCCCTTTCAGGATGCCATAGAAGCGGCAAACTGCGGCAGGCGATCGCCCCCCAAGACATTTGCCATAATTCTCTGGGAACTTAAACAATCCTCAAGCGTCGCCTTTGCTATTAGCAGCAGCCTTTAACAACTCTAAGGCTGTTTCCAGCAACTGAATTGCCCTAGCCGGAGGTAAGTGACGCAATTTGCCAAGAATCTCAGCCACCAGTTGTTCTTCTTCTGGATAGGTGACTTCCGTTTCATTGAGGTAGGCCATAAAGCTCTCTAAATTATTAAAGCCAAAAACCCGACTTAACTTTAACAGGTTTGCGGTATTTGGAAATGACACCATATTTTCCCATTTTTGCAAGCAGGTATAGGAGATTCCTAACTCAGCGGCAAAGGCACGTTGACTGCGCATCCCCCGTTTATAACGTAGAAGCTTAGAGAGTTGCTTTTGAGAGAGTGGACTAACCATGGGGAACCGAAATACATCCCTAGACAGGGCATTGTGTTTCTCAATAACTTTACATGTTAATCTCATCTAATAACTTTACATGTTAAT
>NZ_DVDW01000031.1:0-3323 GCF_015296045.1 Thermosynechococcus sp. M3746_W2019_013
AAGAAAGTTTGGATCAAAAATTGATAAGGTAAATTTTCTCACAATCCCTCTCCTACTTAAGCGCAAACGCACCCAATTCTGAATCATAGCCCCACTGTTCCTGAGGGGCGATCAAGTATCCCCGGCGGTGGCGCTGCCAACCTTGGATATTGTTCGCAGGTAGTGGAACAGTGTATCGAGCGAGTTCACTCCATTTAAGCTGGGCAACTGTCGGCTGATCCTGTTCCAGAAGAGCAGTGACGGTATAGCCCGCCTTGCGCAAGGGGGCCGGGTAGGTTTTCCATTTGCCGTCTAGCCAGACAAAGTGATCTTTGGGTGTGTGTTGGATGTTTAAGTTCTCTAGCCAAGCAGCTAACTGTCTTTGACTGACTTCTTGAGCAGCAAACTTTTGGATCAGTGCTTCACCTGCCTTTAGCTGATCCTGACTGTAGGGAAAACCAGTTTTTTCATCGGGGTAAAAGAGGGCATCCCGGGGATGGCCACAGTACTGGCGGTTGAGGCGCCCCAAACGCTGGATTAAGCCTGCCGGGTCAGCTATTTGAGAGACTAAAAGTGTTGCGGATAAGTCTAGGGACATCTCAGCAACCTGTGTAGTGATGGCCAAGATGGGCTGATCCTGTTTGAAGGCATCTACAACTGCCCGATGGCGATCGACGCGATCGCCATAACGAAAGCGACTGTGATAGAGAAGGGGTCGCAGTCCCCGAGCTTTGGCTTGCTGATACACAGCGATCGCCGTATCCACTTGGTTGCAGACCCACAGGACTTTACCGCCCTTGGCCAATTCCTGCTGAACCCATTCCCAGTCGGGCTCGGTCAGTTGATGGAAACGATAGCGAGGCAAGTCTTCCAGCTCTTGTGGACCTTGGACAACCTCTACAGGCTCTCCCACTGCTTCCTTAATTGCCTCTACCTGGGTGGGTAAAAACGAGGCAGACATGAGTAAGATGGGTGCTTTAACCACCTTGAGAAATCGCAGTAAGGCGCCAAAGAGGGCCTCATCATAGCAGTGAACCTCATCAAAGACGAAAGCAGCATTGGCGATCGCCGGGAAGCAATACAGGGGACGGCGATGACATTGCAGAAGTCCCAAAACAGTATCGACAGTGCAAATATTGACCTTTGCATCCCATGCTTTGAAGGCTTCCAATTTCTGAGCTGTTTCATTCACTGATCCATCGCCATTATTTACTTCTTCACCTGTGCAGGCTAGCTCCAGGTCAACAGCCGAGCGGGAGTGCAACAGTTCCGACTCCACTTTGTTATGAACATAGCCTAGAAAGCCTTCGGTGCTCGTGCCTGTAGTGGGATAGCAGAAAAACAGCTTGCGCCCGATCGCGTGTTTTTGTGCCCAGCAGTAGGCACCGAGAGTTTTACCGCTACCGCAACCTGCACGTGCCAGCGTTACCCGCTGAGGTGTATTGGCTAGATCCGTTTGAAATGGCCGCAGTGAATGACCACACAGCCGTGTGTTAATCACTGTTTGCAAATCAGCCTCGGTCAAGGTCTGTTTTAGGACGTCCTCAATCCACTGCTGGAGGCTGATTGCCATCTGTCCTGAGGCTGAGGCAATAGCATCTGCTGCCACAAGGAGTGCTTTCACTACCGCAACAAAGGCAGCATCTGGCTCCCACTCATCAATAAAGGCATCCAAGACCTTCTCCCCTTTATCCTTGATAGTTTTAATTTCCCATTGCTGCGAAAACTGAGAGAGGGGAGGATCTTGCGGCAGCCCTAGCGTTCTCACCCCGTAGTGAATCAGCTTGCAGAAGTAAGGATGCTTGACATACCAGTGCAGGCAAGTGTCTCCACTGCCTTCCCGAACTTCCACAAGTTTACCGGTGTCTTTACCGTCTTTGCCCCCTAGTTTGAGGTGATGACCCCCAGCAGCAGCGATCGCTGTCATGAAGTCAGCATTTGGACATTGAACAAGCCATTCTCGGAACTCCCATGCCAGTAGCACAGACCCCACTTCATGACGGATCAGTTGAGGGCGCTCCAAGGGATTACGTTGCGGCGACACCGATGGATTGGAACCAATGAGAGAGTATCTAACAACCCCTTGGAATTGGTGGTTTGCCTTTCCCCAATCGTGAAGATAGGCCGCTAGTCGTGCCGTTGCCTCCAAAGTTGCAAAGCTGCTATGGCGATCGCCCAACCCAAACTGCTGGAGCAAATTTGAGCCTAAGGAATGAACTAAGGTGGTTATTGACTTCACAACGGCAGCTGTGTGGCCGACCAAGTCATGGTCTTCTCCCCAGTCAGGATTTCCTGGTAGCGAGGATTTTGCCAACAAAATATCTGGCTCTAGTTTGGGTGGAGTAAACCTAGGCGGCATCCAAGCTCTCCTTTACAGGATAAAACCAACCACAGCCAAAATGTTGGCGTCCGCCTAAACCATGCCATTGCAGCTTGAGTGAGTCCGCTGCGCTCAAATCCTCGACCACTAAACGGTAGCCCACCACTTTTTTGCCCTTTACTTGAATTGTGCGCCGTGCAAGGTTACCGTTGGGGTCAGAGGGAATAAATGCTGTCCCCTTAATCCCCAAATCACTGAGAGCCTTTTGACAAGATTTTAGAAAATACTCCGGCACCTCTAAATGATCAATTGTCTCTAACTTGAAAGTGACCAACCGAGAAGCAAGGGTTTGTGAGGGTTTTGGCAAGGCAATGCGGGGCTGCACCAGTCGAATCAAATGCCCCTGAATATCAAGCACTTGGTTCTGGAAAAAGCGGTACCACACTTGTACCCGATCGCTCAGACAACGGATGCGAAAGCGTGAAGCACGGTTGAGATAAACAATCCCCTCACCGTTAGGAATTCCAGGAATACTGCTAAGCCGCAGGTCGCTTGGTATGTCTGAAGGTAGATTGGGCTGGGGTGATTTTTGCAACTGTTGCTTAATCGCTGAGTACAATGCGTAGCCATGATCGGCTGGCAAAGTTCTTCCCCGCAGGCTGTAGTGCAGTTCAAGAAAAGAACATTGATCAGTCATTGCTTGGTCCTAAATAATGTTGCCCCCCCACCCTAAAGGGAGCTTTCCAGTTATTCAGTTATTTATTGCTCCCTAAGGACAGGGTACCTCATATTCATGCCCTTTGAATCATTATTTTTAATGATTTTCTCAATCATTATTATTGCTAAACTCACCATAGATGTAAGCTAACAACGTCCTTTAGTCTGTATGTTAAACAATAGGATAGCGAAAGAGGTGCTTGGTCAAGATTCTTAATTAATTCGTAAAGAAAGGTAATTTATCAGAGCACAAGTCTCTAGGGTAATGCCTGTGCTCAACGCCTTACGGCATCAGAGGTAGAGGCAC
>NZ_DVDW01000052.1:0-23303 GCF_015296045.1 Thermosynechococcus sp. M3746_W2019_013
TGTTGATAATCTTAGGATCGCCCCTTGCAATTGGTGCTCGATGCCGAGGCATAGATTCCCCCCTATTGGCTTTTGAACCTGGTGGATCGACCCCTTAAAGCAACAGTGAACCCGAGCAAATAACAACGACAACTTGAGTTAGCTGAATCGCCGCATTTTGCCGGCAACCGGAGCGATTCCCGAACGACTTTGCGCCTTGAGTCGTAATCTTTCCCTAGACTGCTGTAGAAACCTTAACAGTTGCGGTTTTGGGAAATACCCCTGATATAATCGCAACGATTCTCTTGTTGACGACGCTATGAGCCACTGGCAACGAATTACAGGTGGTGTGACTGCCGCCAAAGGGTATCGAGCTGCGGGAATAACGGCAGGACTCAAAGCTTCAGGAGCACCGGATTTGGCATTGATTGTTTCCGATGTGCCAGCGATCGCCGCTGGGGTATTTACGACAAACCATATGTGTGCCGCACCCGTCAGCTACTGTCGGCAGCGGTTACAAACCAAGGGAACGGCGCAGGCCATTTTGTGTAATTCGGGTCAGGCCAATGCCGCCACGGGAGAACAGGGCTGGCAGGCGGTTTTGGCCCAAGCGGATATGGTGGCAACGGCCTTGGGGCTCAGTCCAGAGATGGTGCTTGTGGCCTCCACTGGGGTCATTGGTCAACCCATTCCCCTCGAAAAAATGCGCCAAGCGCTGCCAACCCTGACGGCAAACTTGAGTGATGGTGGTGGAGAGGCTGCTGCTCGGGCAATTATGACAACAGATTTAGTACCCAAGCAAATTGCTCTTGAAGCCGAGTGGGAGGGGCAAACCATTCGCATTGGTGGTATGGCCAAGGGGTCGGGAATGATTCACCCGAAGATGGCAACGATGCTGGCCTTTATTACTTGTGATGCCGCCGTGTCTCCCCATCTGTGGCAGGAGATGCTACAGCGCGCCTGCGATCGCTCCTTCAATCAAATTACTGTGGATGGCGACACCAGTACCAATGACAGTGTAATTGCTTTGGCCAATGGACAATCCCGTACTCCGGCGATCGCGGAGCCGGGAGCAGCCGCCACCCGCCTTGAAGAAATGCTGACGGCTGTTTGTGTACATTTAGCGAAGGCGATCGCCCGCGATGGGGAGGGGGCAACTTGCCTCATTGAAGTACAAGTGAGCGGTGCCAGTGATGATACCGCTGCCCGTCAAGTGGCCAGAACCATTGCAAGTTCAATGCTGGTCAAGTCGGCTATCTATGGCCGAGATCCCAACTGGGGACGCATTGCTGCCGCTGCGGGTTATGCCGGGGTGCCCTTTGATGCCAGTAATCTGGCCATTTCCCTGGGGGGCATTGCCATGATGCGCCAAGGTCAGCCTTTACCTTTCGATCGCGCTGCTGCCCATGCCTATTTAGTTCAGCAAGCCGCCGCCAGTAGGGATGCCAGTGGTCAGCAATCCATTGACCATCCTGTGGTGATTGAGGTAAGTATTGGCCGCGGTAGTGGTCAAGGGGTCGCTTGGGGCTGCGATCTCAGCTACGATTACATTAAAATTAACGCTGAATACACGACTTAACTGTCCGTTACGAGTGGGAGCCGGCGATCGCCACCAATCGCAACAAAAACAAAAAAGACCAACCAGGGACATTGTCAGCAGAAGTGAAAATCTTAATTATCGAAGACGATAGGACAATTGCGAGCTTAGTTGCCGAATCCCTAGCACATCAGCAGTACATTGTTGAAAGTGTCCATGATGCAGAGACGGGGCTTGACTATTTAGAAGCCAGCCCTTTTGACCTCCTTATCTTAGACCTCGGCTTACCTCGCATGGACGGTCTCAGCTTTTGCCAAATAATTCGCCAAAAAGGCCACTCACTTCCTATTCTGATGCTGACCGCTCGAGACACCAGTAGCGATAAAGTCATTGGCCTTGATGCGGGTGCCGATGACTACATTGTCAAGCCCTTTGATCTCCCTGAACTCTTGGCCAGAGTCCGTGCCCTATTGAGGCGCAAGCCACTACCCTTCACCCCTACTCTTCACTGGGGTGCCCTCGTTCTTGAGCTCGATAGCACTAAAGTAATGTACAACCATCAAGAGTTGCATCTTACACCCAAAGAGTATGCCATCTTAGAGGTGTTATTGCGCCATGGCAGCCGTATTCTGAGCCGCTCAGCTATTGTGGATCATGCTTGGCCTTTTGATGAGATGCCAGGTGAGGAAACGGTTAAAGTCCACTTAAGAAGCCTACGTCATAAGTTGAAAGCAGTAGGGGCCCCTGCTAATTTTATTGAGACTGTCTATGGTTTTGGCTATCGGCTTAATCCGAACTTCCAATCGCAAACTTAGTCAGCTGCGAAATCGCCTATTTCTCGTATACTTTCTACTGATTAATGGCATCTTATCTATTTCTTCATTGACCATTTACTCCTTGATTGTTGCTCAGCGCTTTAATCAATTAAATACCAATCTCAGGGAAGTGGGAAATTGGTCTGCCAATATTTTTTCTATTCTTCAACATGAATACGAAGAATTAAAGAAGCGGCCGGAGTATAAAGCATATGCCCCTAGAAATGAATTGGGGGTTTTACAGCCAATAACTGTTTCACAATTAATGGGTAAGTACTATTTCAGTTCTGTCTATGAAGTTATAGAGAGCCCTCGAATTAACCTTTCCCAAGGTATTCAGTGGTACGATAAGGATAGAAATCTAATTCTATACGAAGGAAAGAGATTTGGGAAGATCAACTTCCCCGATGATCTTCCTGCCTCTGGAACCATCATCGAAGCAAATCAATATCAGCGTTTTCTTCTACCGGTACATGCAACTCCGATTCAACCAGGGCAGCAGAGTCAAATTCTTGGCTATGTCTGTGTTATACAATCTACCGCTGAATTGGAAGAAGAGATTAACTATTTGAGGCATGTTTTTCTATTAAATATCCTATGTATTAGCACGCTGACACTCCTTGCGGCATCTTGGTTAACTCGTAAAAATCTGGAACCAATTGTTGTTTCACTAAATCAAATCAAACAATTTACTGCGGATGCCTCTCATCAATTGCGCCATCCTCTAACGGCCATTCAAGCTTCTATTTCACTCCTAGAAATTTACTTAAATAATCTTGATTCTCCCCATTTAAATAAGGTTAAAGTTATCTCATTGGCTTGCCAGCAGATGAGTGCTTTGATTAATAAGCTTCTGATGTTGGCCCGCATGGATAACAACATATTGGATCAGAGTCAATGGGTTGAAATTGACTTAGATGAGTTATTGGATTCACTAATTGAACTGAACCGCGATCGCGCCGAAAGAAAAGGGATTCATCTGACTTATCAATGCGAGACTAATACCTATGTCCGTGGACATCCTCAACAAATTTATGAAATTTTTAGCAATCTTTTAGATAATGCGCTTCAGTACACTTCCGATCGTGGGGCGATCACTGTTTGCCTTAGAAACCAAGGGGCTTTTGCCATTGTTGAAATTCAGGATACCGGCATTGGAATTGCTCCTCAAGATCTACCCCACATTTTTGACCGATTCTGGCGCTCCGAGGAAGCAAGGCTACATTACGCCCAAGGCTCAGGATTAGGTTTGACGGTGGTTAAGACACTCGTTGATCACTATGGTGGGACCGTCAGTGTCTACAGTCAGCAACATCAGGGAACAACATTTGTCATCAAGCTGCCTGCGGCATAAGCATCCTTTCCAAGATTTTTACTTTCTCTTGCTAGGGTTGGGAAGAAACGCAGCATTGAACATTCTAAGGAGTAGTCTGCAATGAATTCTTCACAAGCTGTCCGCCTGTTTCTTTCCCTAGGGCTAGCAACGACCCTAGCTAGTTGCCAAACTCCTAATGCTGGCGGTGAAGAGGGAGGAACATCCTATCGGGTTCCCTCTGTTCCCGGCGCCTCTGCCACTGCTGTCAGCGGCAAACCAACCGGAGGCTTTAGCATTTACCTGATGGCCGGACGCGGTGAACGGGGCGAACGGGGTGAATATGGTGAACGGGGTGAATATGGTGAACGGGGTGAATATGGCGAACGCGGTCGTTATCGATTTTGGCAGTCATAAGTTGTCTTGTTTTTGTGAGTCAAGCTCTCTTCCGAGCACTTGAGTTGTAGTGCAGCCACAATGGGGCAGGCTAGTTGCTCTGCCCCGCAGAGCAGAAAGATTCCTATGACTATCCTGTGAATACCCATCAAGAAAAGTACCCTATGCTACTGCAAATTGATCAATTACTCAGCACTCAGGAATTGAGCCGGCTAAATACACTCCTACAAGCCGGGGTGTTTGAGGACGGCAAATGGACTGCCGGGATTTATGCCAAAACGGTTAAAGACAATCAACAACTGGTGCAGGAGGGGCAGGAGTACCAAGTTGCCTCGGAAATGGTGCGCTCTGCCCTAGGGAGAAATCGGCTCTTTCAAACCTATGTCCAGCCCAAGATGATTGGTCCCCTTCTGTTTAGCCGCTACGAGGCAGGCATGGCCTATGGTACCCATATGGACAATGCCCTGATGGGAAGTGGTGATCAATTGAGGCGCTCTGATCTTTCCCTAACGATTTTTCTAAATGATCCTTTGACCTACGAAGGAGGGGCATTGGTTCTCGATACCAGCCTAGGAGAGCAGTATTTTAAGCTACCTGCGGGATCAATGATTGTTTATCCTTCTATCTTTCTCCATCGCGTGGAGGCAGTAAGTAAGGGGGTGCGCCTGGTGGCAGTTGCCTGGGTGCAAAGTTTGATTCGTGATCCCCTAGAGCGGGAACTGCTCTTTGAGTTAGATACGGTTCGCCACAGCATTTTTGAAAAGCAGGGAAAGACCATAGAGTTTGATCTCCTGTGCAAGGTGTACTCTAACTTGCTGCGGAAATGGGCTGAAATTTAATTTGCTGCGTTCTTTTGATGAAGATGAACATCCGTCACCTACATCGTCAACTAGCGATCGCTCTGTTTTTACCCTTAGGGCTAACCGCTTGTACGGGGCTGGCCTATCGTCTAGGCCGTAGTTGGTTCAATCTATCAAAGGACTTTGGTAGAGCGATGATGGCAATCCATACGGGTAGCTGTCTGGGGGAATGGTTTAGTTGCGTTTATATGCTCTTGCTCAGCTGGGCCGTGGTTGTCTTGATTGTCAGCGGCTTCAGGTTAATTAATCCGCGGCTTCTAAAACGTCGCCTTTCTTCTGCCAAGAGGAATATAAAAGTGAGGGTAATACATCAATATGGCGCCTTGTTTCTCCTTCTACCATTGCTAATCAGTGCCATCACAGGAGTGATGTATCATTTGAGTCGCTATTGGCTGGGGTTGCCGAAGGAAAGGGTGGCTATTTTATTACAGGTCCATGAAGGGGCCTATCTGGGCGCAGGCCTAAAACCCCTCTACGTCTTGCTGCTGGGTATGGCTTTGCTCCTGATGTTTTTCACCGGCTGGCGGATGTTACGCCAACGACCCGCCTAACTTGGCCAGCAGTGCTTCCTCAATTTCCCCCTGTAGCGGCTCTGGCGTAATATCACTGAGCTGCTCAAGGGCAAAGGCCTTCACCAGTAAATCCCGTGCTTGGCGCTGATCAAGGCCGCGACTGCGCAGGTAAAAGAGGTCCTCTGCGGCCAGTTGACTGACGGTGGCACCGTGGGAGCACTTGACGTCATCGGCCACAATTTCCAGTTGTGGTTTGGTATCCACACGGGCTTTGTCGGAGAGCAGCAGCGTGCGATTGAGCTGGCTGGCATCCGTGAGTTGCGCCACTTGGGGCACGATCACTCGGCCATTGAAGATGCCATGGGCGCGATCGCCAAGAATGCACTTGTGAATCTGTTCACTCCTGCTGTGGGGAGCATGGAAGAGCACTGCCGAGTGGGTGTCCACGATCTGCTCATCCATGGCGATCGCTAGCCCCTTCAGGATTGTCTGGCTACCACTGCCTTGGATCTGCACCTGCCAATGATGGCGACTCAAGCATCCCCCCAAATCAATGGCGTGCCCCTGATAGTAGCTATCGCGCTCCTGGCGGACGGCTGTCTGCCCAATGTGAATCGCCGTCGGCGATTGGTGTTGAATTCGCACGTGGTGCAAGCAAGCAGCGGCACCTAGGGAAATTTCCGTCACAGTGTTGGTGAACTGTTGATCACCGGTGAGGGACAAAAAGCGCTCAATCAGGCTAACTTGACCGTGGGCAGCCACTTCAACGGTAAGGCGGGGTGAGACCACACTCTGCTGCTGCCGACTACTGACAAAGAACACCTCCACCGGCTCCCTGAGATGTCCTGATAGGCGCAGACACAACCGCTCTGCCAGCATTGCGGCATTGAGGTCACTGAAGACCTCCGGGGGGGCGATCGCCGGCAGGGAGGGGGACAATAACTCAACCCCCGTGGCATCCATACGGGAGAGTTCCCCGCAAAAATAGCCATCAATCAGGACAATCTGGGCAATGCTTGGAAAACTGCGTTCGCACAGTAAATGCCGCACCTCAGCAACAATTTCAGGGTTGAGGGGGGCAAGGGGCGGTTCAAAGGAGCGCGTCCGTAAAACCGATAAATCCGTAAAGCGCCAATCCTCATCACGGGGGGTCGGCAAGGTTTGCTCATGGAGGCGATCGCGGGCAGTTTGGCGTAGCACTGCCAGCTCAGGGTGGCGCAGGGGCGGGGCTAAGTTCAATAGGTCATTGAGCTCATTGGCGCAACTGGCCTTGGGCAGATCCGCTTGATCGGAATTGGCATTGACTGCAATTGTCATGATGTAGCCACCTCCTCTTCGCGAACCCAGTCATAGCCCCGTGCTTCCAGTTCTAGTGCCAGTTCCTTTGGCCCCGTGAGGACAATGCGCCCTCCCTCCATGACATGGACATAGTCGGGCACGATGTAGTCCAACAGCCGCTGATAGTGGGTAATGAGCAGAATGCAGTTGTCGGGGCGAGTGAGTTGGTTGACACCGTTGGCAACAATGCGCAGGGCATCAATATCAAGCCCAGAGTCCGTTTCATCAAGGATGGCAAGGGTTGGTTCCAGCAGGGCCATTTGCAAAATTTCATTGCGCTTTTTCTCACCGCCAGAGAAGCCCTCATTCACCCCCCGATTGAGGAAGCCTTCATCTAGCTTCACCAGTTCGAGTTTCTGCCGCACCAAATCATCAAAATCAAAGGCATCCAGTTCATCGCGGCCTTGGTGCTTACGCTTGGCATTGTAGGCTACCCGCAAAAAGTCGAGGTTGCTCACCCCCGGAATTTCAAGGGGGTATTGAAAGGCCAAAAAGATCCCTTCGCGGGCACGCTCTTCGGGGGGCAAGTCCAGGAGATTTTTGCCTTTGTAGAGGACTTCGCCACCCGTTACCGTGTAGTCGGGATGACCCGCGAGAATTTTGGAGAAGGTGCTTTTGCCGGAGCCATTGGGTCCCATGATGGCATGAATTTCTCCCGCGCGAATCGTCAAGTTGAGCCCTTTGAGAATGGGGGTGTCCTCCACACTGGCTGTTAACTTTCTAACTTCTAAAATGACTTCGCTGTCGGGACGAATCACGCCTTACCTCCCCTGCATCGTTCATAATTTTTTAATGTAGCGCAGCGGGCGGGCGATCGCGATTGAGTTTCTTGGCACAAGAGCATTGATCACAACAGCCCGCCCAGAACTGGCACCGCTGTTCAACAATGTCCGCAAACAATGTCCACAGGAGAAAACCAACCACTTCCCTATGGCACTCTCCACAGCCACGATTCCCGAACTTGACCGCCTCCACCAGCAGGCCGGCCGCTGGCAATCCCTCTCCCCGCGGCAGCGGATTCCCTATTTGAAAGCGGTTAAGGCCCTGGCTCGCCGCCATGCCACAGAGTGGGTTACCCTAGCCTGTCAAATCAAGGGGATTGATCCCCAAGGCGCCTGGGCAGGGGAAGAGTGGACAACAGGCCCTCTGGGACTGATTCTCAAGCTGGATCACTATCTCTATGCCCTGCGTCACGAGGCAACTCCCCCCGTACCCCGCTGGCGAACCGCCCCCACCGGTCAGGCGATCGCTGAGATTCTGCCGCGCAATTGGCAAGAGCGCTTACTCTGGTTTGGGGTGAAAGCGGCAGTTTGGCTTCAACCCAATCACCCCCCAACTCAAGGCAGTGCCTACCGTAACCCACCCCCACCGGGAGTTGCTGTCGTGCTGGGGGCGGGCAATATTACATCCTTGTGCTTGGCGGATGCCCTCTATCAACTCGTGGTGGCCAATCGAGTGGCACTCCTGAAGATGAATCCCCTCTTGGCTCCCTTGACGGAGTGTTTTCGTAAGATTTGTGCGCCCCTGATTGAGGCGGGCTTCCTCGAGATCATGGAGGGGGATGCCGCCCTAGGCGAAGCCCTCTGCCACCATCCCTTGACGCAGCACATTCACATTACGGGGTCCCACCACACCTACAATCGTCTGCTCTGGGGAGAAACGGCGGCTGAGCAGGCCATTCGCAAGGCGCGCCAATGCCCCAAGCTGAGGAAACCCGTAACGGCAGAATTGGGAAATGTCACGCCCTTGCTGATGGTCCCCGGGCAGTGGACGGAGTCTGAACTAGTGTATCAAGCCCGCCAAGTGGCCAGTGCCCTTGTTCACAATGCCAGCTTCAACTGCATTGGGGCGCAAATCCTGGTCACTGCTGCGGGATGGCCGCAGCGCGAGGCCTTCCTCAACGCCCTAAAGGTACAACTGCAAGGGATTCCGTCGCGTCCTGCTTACTATCCGGGGGCGATCGCCCGCTATGAATCGTTTTTGGCGGATTATCCCCAAGCCACGGTGCTGAGTCCTGCGGTGGAAGGCACGATTCCTTGGACCCTGATTGAAGGCCTCACCCCGACGGCGAATCCTCGGATTTTCCGCGAAGAGGTCTTTTGTGGTTTGTTGGCAGAGGTGCAACTGCCCGTCAATGATGCCCCTGCCTACCTTGCCACTGCGGTGACCTTTGTCAATGAGCGGCTCTGGGGCACCCTTGGCTGTAGTCTAATCATTGATCCACGGACCGAGGCCAGCTATGCAGAGGCACTGGAGCGGGCGATCGCCCAACTGCGCTACGGTTCCATTGCCATTAATGCCTGGGTCTCCTTGGCCTATGGGTTGGGCTGTACCCCCTGGGGCGCCTTTCCTGGCCATAGGCCAGCGGCCATTGGTTCTGGGGTGGGCGTCGTTCACAATAGCTTCCTGTTTGACTATCCCGAAAAAGCCGTGGTTCGTGTGCCCTTCCAGTTACCGGTGACTCCTCCTTGGTTCTATGGCCATCGCACCCTACCTCAACTGGCTCAGGCGGTCATGGACATTTACGCTGGCGGCAATCCCTTGGCTTGGCTCTCCCTCTTGACAGCGGCTCTGCGGGGCTAGGCTCATACCCGCAGGGTGACAGTGGTTCCCCCTGGGGGCAGTTCAAACTCGCGGGTCTGGGTTTGGCCTTGGGCGGTAACGGTTAAGCGATAGCGACCGAGGTAGCCGCGGCCCTGCCATTGTCCTTGGGCATTGGTGCGACCGGTCACCCTAGTCCACCAGTCTTCAAAGAGGAGCTTGCGGTAGGCGATCGCCGCTGGCTTGGCAGAAAAATCTTGGCGATAGAGTCCCGCCTGCGGACGCCAATGGTTCCCTGCCCAAAAGCCCCAAAGCAAAATTTCCTGGACGGCGGGGTGGGCAAAACCAAGGCGGTAAATCTGGCGCAGGGTCTGGGCCTGCTGTTGCTCATCGGGCAAGCTCACACTCACTTCGGTAATTTTTAAGGGCAGATTGAACTGGGCAAGGGTATCGAGGGCACGCTGCATTTTGGCCTCATCCAAGGGAGATTCCAGATGGGCTTGAATACCAATACCGCCAAGGGGCACCCCTTGGGTCAAGAGACTGCGAATCTGCTCAACATAGTCCTTTAGGCGATCGCCCTCAATAATGCCGTAGTCGTTGACATAGAGAACGGCTTCGGGATTGCCCTCACGGCACCAGTCAAACATCTCCTTAACAATGCCCTCACCAAGGCGACTGCGGAAAAAATTGCCATGGAGCATTTCATTGTTGACATCAAATTCGTTGATGCGACCGCGATAGTGGCGACAGACGGTCATGGCATGGTTTTGAACTGCTGCGCGCAATTGCTCGGGTGGCAGTGTTTTCAGCCAAGGGGGATTAAACTGCTCCACTTCCCAAAAGAGGGTATGCCCCCGCATTGGCCAGCCCTGCGCCTCTACCCAGTTCAAGATAGTGTCAGCCATGGTAAAGTCCAGCTTGCCCTGCTCTGGCTCCAATTGATACCACTTGAGGGCATTTTCATGAACCGCAGCGTTGAAGTTTTCCTGAGCCGTCTGCTTGTACCAAAGGGCAGCGGGGGGTGGGCTGGGGCGAAACATCTCCGTATCGAGGGCAACGCCAAAGGGGAAGGTGTGGCTTTGCTGTGCCAGTTCGATGCGGGCATTGGGAATCGGACGACCTTGGGCATTCTCAACCACGACGGTAAGGGGCGCCTGTCGCAACTGCTCAATTTTCTGGCTGAGGGTATCGGTGGCCACAGAAGAGAAAGAGGTACCACAGGCAACCACTAAAAGAGCCGCTAGGCAACTCAACCGAAGAAAACGGCGCCAGTTCAGCATAGATGATGACCTTTTGCGATGAGAATTTCACACGGATTGCATTGCTAAATTGCATTCCTAATAGGTCACTTGAATCCCCCGTTGGCGCAGTTGTTCCACAAAAAACTCTTCTAGGGTGGGGCGAGCCAGGCGCAGTTGTAGGATTTTGCCGCCCATTTCTTCAACGAGAGCAAGGAAGCGTTGTAGGGGAATTTTGATCACGCCTTGCCAGCGATCGCCCTGAATTTCTAGGGAATAGAGCCATTCCTGAAGGCCGTCCACATGGCCCCCTTTGCCGACCACATGATAGGCTTGGCTGCTGCCGAGGAGTTCATCAACCGTACCTGCGCAAATCAGTTCCCCCTGTGCCAAAATGCCAACGCGATCGCAAATGGCTTCCACATCCGCCAGCACATGGCTATTGAAGAAAATTGTTTTGCCCTGCTGTTTTAGGGAAAGAATGATCTCGCGAATTTGGTAGCGGCCAAGGGGGTCGAGGCCCGACATCGGTTCATCTAAAAAGACCACTTCGGGATCGTTAATTAGAGCTTGCGCCAATCCCACCCGCTGCACCATCCCCTTTGAATAGCGGCGCATTTGCTTTTTGCGGGCATCCTTGAGATTGAGGCCAACCATTTCCAATAGCAGGGGAATGCGTTTTTTGCGGGTGGCGGCACTGAGGCCAAAGAGGCCTGCCGTAAACTCTAGGAACTCCCAAGCAGTCAAATAGTCGTAGAAGTAGGGATTTTCCGGTAGGTAGCCAATCCGCTGCCGCACAGCGCGATCGCCCAAGGGATATCCCAGCAGCGTACCGTGGCCAGCCGTGGGTCGCACCAGCCCCAAAAGAATTTTTAAGAGGGTGGTCTTGCCCGCTCCATTAGGCCCCAGCAGGCCAAAGGTTTCCCCTGGCTGGACTTGCAGCGAGACAGACTTGAGGGGCGTCAGCACTGTCTGTAGCCAGAAACCAGTGCGGTAGGATTTTTGTAGGTGCTCAACCGCCACCACAGGGGGGCGATCGCCCGCAGCGCTAATCACCATAGCGGGGAGTCACCTCAGGAAGAACGGGGACGATGAAAATGCAAACCCACCAAAGCATCGTAGAGAAAGGGCAGGAAATTCCCTGGTTCCAATATACCAAGGGTTTGTTTGCAACCGTGAGCATCGAGGAGAGGTTTGACGGCGTAGTAGGCGGGCTGCACCTTGTACCAAGGGATATTCGGCCAGAGGTGATGGATCAGGTGATAGTTTTGGCCAAAAATGAGGATGTTGAGGACACGACTGGGATAGACCCGCGCATTGTGCCAGCGATCGCGCTCCGTGTGGGGACGATGGGGAAAATAGTCAAAAAACAGCCCCAGCATCAAACCCACAACCCCAGCGGGTAGGAACCAATAGTTCAAAATGTAGTCCAAATAGCCATTGAGGGCCGCAAAGGTGACAAGCCCCACCAGCGTTAGGCGGCTGAGGAACCACTCCAGCAGTTCATACTTGCGCCAAAGCCGCCGCTTAAAAAAGAAAACCTCATGGTAGAAAAAGCGGGGCGCAATTAACCACAGCGGCCCCCCCTTGGAAACGTAGTGATCAGGGTCATTTTCGGGATCATTGACATGGGCATGGTGCTGCATGTGCACGCGGGTAAAGACCGGAAAAACAAACCCCAACATCAAGGCACTGCCATGGCCCATGATGGCATTCATGATGCGATTGCTGTGGGCAACATTGTGGGAGGCATCGTGGATCACTGTGCCCATCAGGTGCAAGGCTAACATATTGGCCCCAAATGAGACCCAGCCCGGCCAGTGACCTTGAAAGTAGCTCCAGGTGGATAGAATAGCGATCGCAAATGCGGCAAAAAACATCACTAGGGTGGGGTTAAAGCCCACCGGGGGACCTAAAAATTCCTTGGGAACCGTGGCCGGGATCGCTGCCTCCGTGATCATCCGCGCGGTCGCTCCTCACATTGTTGCAAAATGTTACCTTCTACTATGTAGGCCAATCGGCGGTACAAAATCAAGTCACGCGATCCCAAAAGTGGGTTACTGCCCTTTTCGCAAGGATTGCCCCAGAACCGTTGCTCTAGTGGAGCCACAATGCTACAAACGCTGCGGATTCAGAACTTTGCTCTCGTTGCGGAGCTAGAGGTGACCTTTCAGCGGGGGCTCAATGTCCTCACCGGGGAAACAGGGGCAGGAAAGTCAATCCTCCTCGATGCCATTGATGCCCTCCTAGGGGGAAAGCTCTCGGCACGCCAGTTGCGATCGGGAACGGCGCAGGGCTGTATCGAAGCTAGTTTCACCCTGACCCCGCCAGTGAGAGACTGGCTGACCACCCTAGAAATTGATGCTGAAGGGGAGGAGGTGATTTGTAGCCGTGAGTTTAGTCTCAAGGGTGAGACGTTTCGCAGTCGCAGTCGAGTCAATGGTGTGCTCGTGAATCGGCAACAACTGCAGGAACTGCGGCACCACCTTGTGCACCTCACAGCTCAGGGACAGGCGGTGCAACTGGCGAGTGCTGCCCAACAGCGGGATTGGCTCGATCGCTATGGGGGCGAGGCCCTAATGACCCAGCGGCAGCAGGTGGCAGAAGCCTATCGGGCATGGCAACAGAGGCAACGGCAATTGCAAGACTTTGTTGCTCAGGAACAGCAGCGACTGCAGCGACTCGATTTACTCCACTTTCAACTCCAAGAACTGCTGGGTGCCGCCCTGGAAGACCCTGAGGAACTCAGCCAGTTGCAACAGGACTATCAACGCCTCAGCCATGTCCAGGAACTGCAAAGCCAAAGCCAATGGGCCTATCACCTCCTCTACGAGGGCGAACCCAGTGTGGTGACGTTGCTCGCCCAAGCCCAAGGGGCGCTGCAATCCATTGCCGATTGGGATCCAGCGCTTCAACCCATTGGGGAATTGTTAGAAGGGGCGATCGCCCACACCGAAGAAGCGGCACGCCAACTGCGCAGCTATGCCGATCGCCTCGATGCGGACCCAACCATGCTGGACGCCTTAGGTCAGCGCATTCACCAATTACAACGCCTGTGTCGCAAGTATGGCGCCGATTTAGCCAGTGTCATTGCCTATCGCGATCGCATCCAAGCAGAATTAGCCGCCCTTAGGGATGCTGCCACTAGCCAAGAGGTCTTAGAGGTCGAAGTTGCCCAACGGCGCCAAGTTCTTGAGCAAGCGAGTGAGCGACTCCACCAATTGCGGCAAGGGGCAGCAGAACGCCTCCAACAAGATCTCCTTGCCCACCTTTGTCCCCTTGGGCTTCCCCAAGCTCGTTTTAGGGTGCAGTTGACAACCACAGAAGCCAGTAGTAGCGGGAGTGACGAGATCACCTTTCTTTGGAGTGCCAACCCCGGCCAACCCCTGCAACCCCTGGGGGAGATTGCCTCTGGCGGTGAAATGAGTCGGTTTCTACTGGCGTTGGAGACCTGCTTGGCGACACAGCAAACGCCGAAAACGCTAATTTTCGATGAAATTGATGTTGGCGTCTCCGGCCGCGTGGCGGGGGCGATCGCCGAGAGTTTAAGCCGATTGGGGCAAACCCATCAGGTGTTGTGTGTTACCCATCAATCCTTGATTGCGGCGGCGGCTGATCATCACTATTGGGTTCACAAGGATATTGACCCCAGCACCTCCACAACGGCAATTCATGTGCAATACTTAACCGATAAGGCACGTGTCCAAGCCCTTGCGGATTTGGCGGGGGGCGATTGCTCCGCTATGGCCCTCTCATTTGCCCGTGGCCTGTTGGCACAGCAACAACGACCCCTTCCGCCCGCCGCCGAGGAAATTAGCCTGAAAACTTAACGCAGTAATGTCCATATTCTTACAGTAAAATAAGTTTGATAGTAGCATTGCCGTCTGACCGTCCTCGATGCAGCGTTCTTTCTATCCGGTAGGGGGGGATGAGTTAATGACCATTGATCAGGTGCAGCAAACTCTCCGCCGCTCCCGTGCCTCTATTTACCGTTATGTGAACACTAGTCATGAAACAATTAATCCCCCCTTTGATCCCCAGCGTCTCAATCCAGAGCATCGCCAGAGCCGTCGTCAACCGCTGCTGTTTCACCCCAATGAAGTGGCTCGCTTTGCCCGTGATGTGATGGGGATTACTACCCTCCAAGTGGAATTAAAAACAATCCCCCCTCATCCCACCGACAATCTCCTCAAGGAAATTCTTGGGGAATTAAAGCACATTCGCGAGGTTTTAGAGCGGGTGGAGAAGTTACTAGGAAGCTAGGCAGGTATAAGCAGGTATAATGACGTCTGTTTCATTTGCGCATTGACCACACATGGGTTTGCAAGCACCACGGGGAACTCGCGATATTTTGCCCGCTGAGCGGGTCTATTGGCAGTATTTAGAAACCATTGCTCGGCAAATTTTAGATCGCGCTGCCTACCGTGAAATTTGCACTCCGATTTTTGAGCAAACCCATCTGTTTGAGCGGGGCATTGGTGAGGCCACCGATATTGTCAGTAAGGAGATGTACACCTTTAGCGATCGCGCTCAACGGTCGCTGACGCTGCGGCCAGAGGGCACGGCGGGGGTGGTTCGCGCCTATATTGAGCATGGCCTCCACAGCCAAGGGGGTGTGCAACGTCTGTGGTACCTAGGGCCAATGTTTCGCTATGAGCGGCCGCAATCCGGTCGCTACCGCCAGTTTCACCAATTGGGGGTGGAAGTTTTAGGGAGTGCCGATCCCCGTGCCGATGCCGAAGTTATTGCGGTGGCCTTGGATATTTTGCAGGCTCTGGGACTAAAGGAGTTAACCCTGATGCTCAACTCCGTGGGCGATCGCGAGGATCGCAGTGCCTATCGCCAAGCCTTGGTGGATTACCTCACCCCCTACAAAGGAGAGTTAGACCCCGATTCCCAAGAACGCCTCCACCGCAATCCCCTCCGGATTCTGGATAGCAAAGACCCCCGCACCCAAGCCATTGTCAAGGAAGCGCCGCGGCTTTTGGACTATCTGAGTGCGCGATCGCGCGCCCATTTTGAGCAAGTCCAATCCCTCCTGCAGGCTCTGGGCATTGCCTACCAAATTAACCCTGCCCTTGTGCGTGGTCTCGATTACTATACCCACACCGCCTTTGAATTTCAGGAGGTGAGCTTAGGGAATGAGGGAACTGTCTGTGGCGGTGGCCGCTACGATCACCTTGTGGAGGAACTGGGTGGCCCACCCACCCCGGCAATTGGTTGGGCCATGGGACTGGAACGGCTGATTTTACTTTTGCGCGATCGCCCTCTGCCACCGCGCAATCAGCCCTACCTCTATATGGTGACCCGTGGCGAAGCTGCTGAACGTCAAGGCCTGATCTTGGCCCAGCAACTGCGGCATCAAGGCTATACCGTAGAAGTAGATCTCAGCGGTAGTGCCTTTGGCAAGCAGGTGAAACGCGCCGATCGCGTAGGTGCCACGGTGTGTCTAGTCATTGGCGAAAGTGAAGCGACGGATCGCACTGTGCAAGTGAAGTGGTTGGCTTCTGGAGAGCAGGTTTTGGTGCCGCAACAGGAACTCTTGAGCGAAAACTGGCGATCGCGCTTCCTTGCTTCCCCATGATGGCTTACTTTCTCATTAGCCACGGCAGTCCTGCCCTGGAGCCGCAGCAAGCGATGGCATTCCTGTGCCAGCAACTCACCCCTCTTGGCATCCTCAGTTGGGGAACCCTTGAAGGAGCACCACTGCCTGCGCAGATTCGCCAATTCAGTCAGCAGGCACAAGCTCAGGGGGCTAAGGGGATGGTGATCCTACCCCTCTTTCTATTGCCGGGCAACCATGTGGTGGTGGATCTACCGCGGGCGATCGCGGCCGCCGAGCCGGTGCTTCCCATTCAATTACTCCCCTTCTTGGGGGGACAGCCGCTCTTTCAAGCATGGTTAAAACGGGCGATTGCCGATGAAGTTGCCCATATTCTCCTTGGCCATGGCAGCCGTCGGCCTGAAGTCCTCCCTTGGTTTGAGGAACTGTGTCAGATCTGTGGTGTGCATCCAGCCCTGCTGACCCAAACGGGAAGTTTAGACCATGCCATTGAGGCGCGGATGGCTCAGGGGTATACCAGTAGCAAAATTTATGGCTACTTTCTTTTTGGTGGCAAAACCCTTGATCAGGTGCACAGCCAACTCACCCTGCTGCAGGTCAGGTATCCCCACCACGGCGTTTCCTTGGTGCCGGCCATTCAACCCAGCTCCTCCTTCATCAATGTTCTTCAACGGATTCTTCAGGCAGCGCCGCTCGTGGAGCCTGTTGTATGAGTCAAGTCTTTCTCTGTGGTTACTACGGCTATGGGAATACCGGCGATGAGGCGCTGTTGGCAACGCTCCTCGAACAGTTGCCCCGCCACGTTTCACCGGTCGTCCTCAGCGGCAATCCTAGGGCCACGGCAGACCGCTATGGTGTTGGCACCTGCGATCGCCGGCAGTGGCAAACGGTGCTGCGTACTCTGCAACAGAGCCACGCCTTTATTTGGGGTGGAGGAAGTCTGATTCAGGATGTGACGAGTTGGCGCAGTCCTCTCTATTACCTTGGCTTGATGACCCTGGCGCAGCGGTTTGGCTGTCGCACCATTGCTTGGGCACAGGGGATTGGACCGCTGCGATCGCCCCTCTATCGCTGGTGGACTCGGAAACTGCTCCGCCGTTGTGTGGCCGTTACGGTGCGAGATTCCGGGTCGGCAGCCCTCCTGCGGCAGTGGGGTATTCCCCATCAACAGGGAGCCGATCCCGTATGGCTGATGTCGGCGCGTCCTGGGTTGCCCCCCCAGGATAGGGCGCCCATTGCTGTGTGTTTGCGTCCCCATCGGCACCTCACGAGCGATCGCTGGCAGCTTCTCAAAATGGCCTTGCGGCGGTGGCAGGAAGAGACGGGTGTGCTGCTTTTGCTATTGCCCTTTCAGCGCCAACAGGATTTGCCCTTGGCTGAGGATCTCTATGGGGCACTGCTGCCGGATCAGACCCAACTGATCTCCTGCGAGGATCCCCGCGAGATGAAGGGAATTTTAGCGGCAACGGCGGGGGCGATCGCCATGCGTCTCCATGCGCTGATTATGGCCGCCAGTGTCGGCTGTCGCTGTTTTGCCCTCAGCTACGATCCCAAGGTCCGCTACCTCATGGCCGATACGGGTATGGCTGGGGTTGAACTGGCAGCCTTGCCCCCTGACCCCACTGCCTTGATCCACCAATGGCAACACACCTTCTCTGCCCCCGTGCCCAGCTATCAAGCCTACCTGCAGTCGGCTGCCGTTCACAAGGCGGTGTTGAATCTCCTCTAGGCCAGCCCCTCGGCAAGGATAGGATAAGATTAACTCGATGCGTCGTTTTGTTGCGGCACCCCCATGAGCGAATTTCACCGCCGCTATCCCACCGGCAGCATTGTCAGTGATTTATTGCAAATTCATGACGGCCTCTTTATTGTCAAAACGACCCTCCGAGTGGGGGACACTATTCTCGCTACAGGGATGGCGGCGGCACCAACTCTTGAACAGGCGGAAGATACTGCTCGCCAGCGTGCTCTGCAACTCTTGGGTATTCAGCTCCCTGTGCAAACGGAAGCGGAACTGATTCCCCGTGTCCCACCAGCCCTAGAGGCAGCTTCTTGGTCAGAGGCCAGCAATACTGATCTGTTCCTAGAACCCACCCCTTCTGCCAATCCTCGCCGCAGCCAACCAACCGTGAAACCGGCCAGCGAGAAGCCCCTCACCAAGCGCGAACCCGTGGATCTGGCGGATGAAATTGCCCAAACCACTGTGGAAATGAAGCGCTTGGGATGGACCGAAGCCCAAGGCCGTGCCTGTTTACTGCAACGCTATGGCAAGCGATCGCGCCAGCAGTTGAGCGATGAAGAACTCTTGGATTTTCTCCACTTCTTGCAACAACAACCCAGTCCTGGGGAGTCGTCCTTTTAGGCCATCTAAAATTAGGAAATTAGGCAACAAAATGCAAGAAAAATTTATACTCTAGCGAAAACTTAAAGAAAAGCTATAGATTTTCACGGCAGCCGTGATCCCCCCTTTAGCTTCTTTACCATGAAGGAGTTGTTGCTGTCGAGGAAAAATCCGTGCTGGGTCCCTTTGATGTCTCACCCTTGACCCTAGGCAGTGATCCGAGTGTCCGTCGCCAGTGGATTTTTCGCCTCGTGTTGCTGATGACGGTCTTTACCCTCTTTTTGATGGCGGTGGGCAGTGCCACACGGGTGATGGATGCCGGTTTAGCCTGTCCCGATTGGCCCTTGTGTTTTGGTACGCTGGTGCCGCAAATGGATTTGCAGATTTTCCTAGAGTGGTTTCACCGCCTGTTGGCCACCAGCTTAGGGCTGCTGGCGATCGCCTTTGTTGGCTTGAGCGTGGCTTGGCGGCAGGCCCTGCCTCCTTGGGTTCCCTACGCTGCGGCGGCGGCACTGTGCCTGGTGATTTTGCAGGGGATTTTGGGGGGGCTAACGGTCACGGAGTTGCTGCGCTTTGAAATTGTCACGGCTCACTTGGGCACAGGACTACTCTTCTTTTGCCTTTTGGTAGCAATCACCGTTGGCTTGGCTCCCTTTAGCGGTAGGGGTAGCGCCCGTTGGTTGCGACTTACAGGACCGATCGCCCTGCTATGGGTCTATGGCCAGAGTTTGTTGGGGGGCTTGGTGTCTTCGCAGTGGGCGGTTCATCAGTGCCTCTATGGCGATCGCCTGTGTGGGGTGCTCCATAGTCATCTGTTGGGGGTTGTCCCAGCCACCTTGGGGGTTTTGGCAGTTGTCATGGTGGCCTGGCGCAGCCCCGCCTTAACTTCTCCGTTGCGGCAATTGAGTTTCTCGCTCCTGCCGTTGGTGGCGCTGCAAGTGGCCTTGGGGTGGAGCACTCTCCAACTAAAGCTACAGGTTCCGGCTCTCACCGTTGCCCATCAAATGATTGGCGCCACCCTCTTGGGGGTGTTGGTGGCTATTTCAGCCTTGGCGTGGCGCGATCGCCCACCCTATTTTCTGAAACGGGAATCTTAAACATCTCTGAGGTCTGCATGACATTTCTCGCTAGGCTTTCCTCCTCAACGGGGGATCTCTCGACAAAATTGGTGGACTATGTCCAGCTCACAAAACCGCGGTTAATCCTGCTCTTTTTAATTACCACTGCAGCAGCAATGGAGGTGGCCGGTCAAGGTCGGGTGGCTCCCCAATTGCTACTCATCACCCTTGTGAGCGGTACCTGTGCGGCGGCGGCAGCCAATACCATCAACTGTCTCTATGACCGTGATATTGATGCAATGATGGAGCGGACGCGCCATCGGCCTTTGCCGGCAGGGCGGGTGGCCCCTTGGGAAGCGGTGTTTCTGGCGGTACTGCTGGCAACCACGGCCTTTGGTCTTTTGGCAGTATTTGCCAATCTCCTGAGTGCTTGCCTTGCCATGGCCGGAATTGCGGTCTATGTGGGGGTCTATACCCACTGGCTGAAGCGGTCTTCGCCGCAAAATATCGTGATTGGCGGTGCGGCCGGGGCGATTCCCCCCTTGGTGGGTTGGGCAGCGGTGACGGGAGAACTGAGTTGGGCGGCCTGGGTCCTGTTTGCCATTGTCTTTATCTGGACACCGCCCCATTTTTGGCCGCTGGCGATGTTGATTCAAGAGGACTATGCCCGTGTGCAGGTGCCCATGTTGCCAGTGGTGGGGGGCGATCGCCTGACGGCACAGCAAATTTTCCTCTACACCTTGGCACTGGTGCCCACCAGTTTGCTGTTAGTTTATCCCTGTGGTGTGGTGAGTTGGGGCTATGGTCTGGGGGCGATCGCCCTTGGCAGTTGGTTTATTTACGGCGCGTGGCA
Organism: Thermosynechococcus sp. M3746_W2019_013; assembly: GCF_015296045.1. Taxonomy (NCBI): domain Bacteria; kingdom Bacillati; phylum Cyanobacteriota; class Cyanophyceae; order Acaryochloridales; family Thermosynechococcaceae; genus Thermosynechococcus; species Thermosynechococcus sp. M3746_W2019_013. Next base: position 20,347 of record NZ_DVDW01000052.1, read on the forward strand.
GTTGACCCAAGCCCCAGAGGATAGGGAACGCGCCCGCAGTCTCTTTAAGTTTTCCATCCTGTATATGATGCTGCTGTGTGCTGCCATGGTGGGCGATCGCCTACTGCTGCCGCCCTTATCAGCCAGTCTGAATGCCCTTGGGGGTCTGTTGAGGTGACTCAGCTAGCCTTGAGTCAACTGTTGCAGCCACTCAATTAAAATTGGGTTGACAAGTTCGGGGCGATCGTCATGGGGGCAGTGGCCAGTATTGGGCAACCGCTCAATGCGGATGGCTAAGCGGTCTTGGTGAGCCTCAAAGTGCTTTGTCCCCGACACGGGGGTCCAAGGATCCACTTCCCCCCACAGCACTAGAATTGGCACTTGAATGTGGGGGAGCAAATCAACAATTTTGGGGCCAGGGGGTGCCGAAATGACGCGGGCAAAGACCTCTTTAGCACCGGTATCCATGGCCGGCCGGTGCAACAGCTCCACCAATTCATCGGTGATGGCTTCGGGATTGGCATAGACTTGGGTCAGGGTTTTGCGGATGCGCTCTGGCTGTCGAATCTGATGGAAAATGAGATGACCAATGATCGGGGAGGCCACCAATGCCCGAAAAATTGCTGTAAACAGACTCTGTGCCCAGTTGAGTTCATTGGGACGGTGGTTGAGTCCGCCGGCACAGTTGAGAACACTGACCCCACGGCAGGTGTGGCCATAGCGGGCGGCCATCATTAAACACAACAGACCCCCAATGGAGTTGCCGACCCAAACCGCCGGTTCCCCAATATGGGCTTGCCAAAAATCCGCCAGTAGCTCTGCCCACAGATCCAAGCTGTAGGTTAAATTTGGCTTTGCCGATGCACCAAAGCCCAGTAAATCAAGGGCATAGACACGGTAGCCTGCGGCAGTGAGGGCGGGGATATTTTTGCGCCAGTGACCAATGGAGGCACCAAACCCATGAACCAAGACCACTGGGGCACCACTGCCATTGACGCTGTAGCGAATGCGATGGCCGCGCCAAGTCCAGTCTGCGGTGGGAAAAGCTGCTGTGGCGGAGAGCGTCGAGGTCATTTTGCCCAGTCCCTTCCTGCAAAGTGTATTACTCTTAAGATAGCGATCTTTACGTTTCGTAACAATTATGACAACGGTACTGATTACGGGGGCAACGGGGGGATTGGGGCAGGCCTTTGCCCAAGCCTTTGCCGATCGCCAGCACCATTTGATCCTGACGGGGCGTTCTCGCGACGCCCTAGAGGCCCTCAAGACGCGCCTGAGCCAAAAGGTATCGGTGCTGTGTATTCCCCAAGATCTGAGTGAGCCCGGTGCTGCCTGCCGCCTCTATGGACAGATTCAATCCTTGGGATTGGCCGTGGATGTGCTGGTCAATAATGCTGGTTTTGGCGATTATGGAGCCTTTGGCGATCGCGATCGCCAGCAATTGACGGCCATGCTCCAAGTGAACATCACAGCCCTGGTGGAACTCACCCATCTCGTGCTCCAGGAAATGCGCCCCCGCCGTCAAGGAACCATCATTAATGTCAGCTCCATTGCCGCCTTTCAGCCCCTTCCCTACCTTGCCGTCTATGCTGCCACTAAAGCCTTTGTCCGCCACTTTAGCGAAGCCCTCTGGGCAGAAGTCAAACCCTGGGGTATTCGGGTTTTGGCCGTCTGTCCCGGACCCACTGCCACCAACTTCTTTGAGCGCGCCGATATGACCCGCAACCCTGCTCTCATTGCCCAGCAGGATAGGCCCGAACAGGTCGTTGCCGAAACCCTTGCTGCCTTGCAAACCGATGGGGCAACGGTCATTCCCGGTCAGCCCGCCAATCGCTTCCTTGCCCTTGCCGGACGGTTGGTGCCCCGCCAGTGGTTGGTGCAGCAGTTAGAACCCCGCTTCCGTCCCCCCGCTCAATAGGAGCAAGCCTAAAAAGGAGCCACTGTTCCAGATGCTGTGGAGAATCATTGCCGCACCAATGTTTTGCGATCGCCAGTAGATGTAGCTGAGCACTGTTCCCAAAACCGTCAGGGGCAAGAGGTCGGCTAAATTGAGGTGGGCAATCGCAAACAACACCCCAGTGAGGCCCATGGCTGTGCCTAGGGGGAGATAGGATTGCACAGAACGAAAGAAAAAGCCCCGAAAGAGAATCTCCTCAAAGAAGGGCGCCATCAGTGCCACCATGACATAGAGCAGAGCAAAGGTTGGATAGTCACGGCTCTGCAAAATAATCTCCAGCAGCGGATTTCCCCCCCCTTGATTTTTGAGGAGGGCTTGACTGGCGAGTGAACTCAACAGCACTAGGGGAAGCGCGGCAAAATAGCCACCTACCCCCCAACGCAGCGCTCTCCCTAACCCTCCCTGCCAGCGTAGCCATTGCCAAGGGCGCTTGCCAAAGGGACGCAGGAAATACCAGAGCCAGCCCAAGCCTGCCGCCGTGATGATGCTGTAACTGGCCAATGCATAGAGGGTTTGAGCCATAGCGGAACGCAGCGGCAGCCCCTGACTGATCAGGGTGCGCACCAAGGGCATCAGCATCAGGCTAATGGCAAAAAAGAGGGCAAACCAGATCACCATGCCTTCCCAGAGGGTTTCCCAGCTCCATGTGACGGGGGTTAGGGATGGGAGGGGATTTCCTTGGTGGCGGCGGCGCAGGTGTTGATAGATCCAGACAATCCAGAGAACCATCCCAATCAAACTTCCTAGCAATGGCGTCGCGCCAAGGAGGGCAAGGCGATAGAAGGCCGCTTTGGCGCGGTTTTGTTCGGCACTGGCCAGGGCCATCAGGGCATCGGAGCGCTGTTGCAGTTCGTAGAGGCGTTCGAGGGCGCGATCGCGAAACCAGCCGTGGAGGGTATTTTTAATCAATGGTTCCGCCTCTGGGAGCAGTTGCGGTGGCTCTGACCACAGGCTGAGGAGTACTTCTGCTGTACTGCGGGTTGCCCCTTGACCCTCTTGGATCAGGAATCGCCAGGTTTTC